>NZ_CP139709.1 GCF_034377145.1 Sulfitobacter sp. OXR-159 | reverse complement strand
CCTTTCGTTCGTCCAATCAGACGTCCACGCCCCCCTTTTTGACGCCCAAACTGGACGCTGTGCGATGAGCCTTCAGGTAGGTAGCATCGATCATCACGGTATTCTTTTCGCTGTGCTCGGCGGCCAGCCCCACCATCATCTGTGCGAAAATGCCTTTGTCGCTCCAACGCTTCCAACGGTTATACAGCGTCTTGTGAGGGCCATACTCCTTAGGCGCATCTCGCCATCGCAAACCATTGCGATTGATGAAAATAATCCCGCTTAAAACCCGCCGATCATCGACACGTGGTTTGCCATGGGATTTCGGAAAGTAGGGCTCCAGCCGCGCCATCTGCGCATCGTTCAGCCAGAAAAGATCAGACATATCACCGCTCCGTTTTCGGACGGTGAATCATGCGGCTCCACGACAATCAATGGGTCTTGAGCCTAGCTTAGCAGAGCTACAAACAACAAACTCTCCTCCAGTGGCCCGGTCGAAGGCGACGTCAACCTGCGCACGCCAATACTCGGGGCATCCCGCCATCGCGTGAAGCCCAACTCCGACCTTAATCAGGCCACATTCCACCGATAATTCTACGGAATGAGTGAAAGTAGATAACCAAGGTGGTGGCCCCTATGCTGATCTCCGTTGTCGTGCCCTGCATGAACGAAGAAGCCTCAATTCCGGTTCTGGTAGAACGCCTTGCACAAGTAGTCGCCCCTTATGGCGCGCGTGCAGAAATCGTGCTGGTTGATGATGGCTCCACAGATGGCACCTGGGCCGCGATTGAGCGCGCTCAAACAACTTGCTCTTGCCTAAGAGGCCTCAAACTTTCCGCCAACCGTGGCCACCAAATCGCACTCACCGCAGGGCTCGAAGCAGCCCAAGGTGAGCGCATTTTTATGCTCGATGCTGATTTGCAAGATCCACCAGAACTGCTAAGCGATATGATGAGCATGATGGATCAAGGCTATGATGTGGTCTATGGGCGGCGCCGCGAGCGTCAAGGCGAGACGCTGTTCAAACGCGCAACCGCCTGGGCGTTCTACCGCACACTAAATGCAATGTCCGATGTCGATATTCCCCGCGATACCGGCGATTTCCGATTGGTCAATCGCAAGACACTCGACGCCGTTTTGCTGATGCCAGAGCGCGCGCGCTTCGTTCGGGGCATGTTTGCCTGGGCAGGCTTTCGCCAAATCGGTATCGAGTACACCCGCGCGCCCCGGGAGCTGGGTGAAACCAAATACCCTTTGCGCAAAATGATACGATTTGCCACCGATGCGATGACCGCGTTTTCAACCAAACCATTGAAGTTCGCAACGCGCATGTCTTTCGCCAGCCTCGGATTTTCGGCCCTGATGATGATCTACGTAATCTACTCGCTGGTCATCTATCAAACCGCCCCCGGATGGGCTTCTGTCGTACTGGCCATTAGCCTGTTTTCAGGGGTGCAGTTGCTGACACTGGGCATCTTGGGCGAATATATCGGGCGACTCTATATAGAAGCCAAAAACCGGCCTCTCTACTTCGTCTCTGAAGACACACGTAGTGCGACCTTGCTTCCCTTGCGCAAAGTGGTGTGATGACATGCCTCGGCTGAACCAGCTCTGTTCATTTGCGCTCGTGGGCGGGATATGCGCTGGAATTTATGTAAGCCTCTATTTGACGCTCTCCTATGGCGGCTTGGTTCCAGAGGCCGCCAATGCCCTTGCATTTGGTTGTGCAGTGCTCGTGCAGTATGCTGGGCAAACGCGTCTGACATTTCGCCAAAAGTTAAATGATACCCGTCAAATGATACGCTTTGGCTTGATGATCACAGGCGGTGCCGTCACCTCATCCCTCATTACAGGGATCGCAGCCCCTTACTTTGCACTGCCCCCCTGGGCTGCAGCCCTCATTGTAACAGTGATCCTACCCATTCAGAACTTTCTCTTCATGAGCCTATGGGTGTTTGCCAAACCCAATACATCTAAAGCGTAGTTATATGTCCCATATCTATTCTGACACATTCTTTAACTATATCGACCAAGGCGCGCGTCGCTCTGCACGCGAGATCTTGGCCCTCTTGGCGCCTCAGCTGCAACCTACGTCTGTGATCGATTTCGGGGCGGGGCGCGGCGTTTGGCTCGATGAATGGCGCAAAACGGGAGCGCAAGATATCCTAGCAGTGGACGGGGATTACGTGGGCCGCCATCAACTTGCCGTACCACAAGAAAATTTTATGGCAGCCGACCTCACCGCGCCGGTTCACATCGATCGTCGTTTTGACCTCGCACAGAGCCTTGAAGTCGGAGAGCACTTATCCCCCACTGCTGCAGAGACTTTGGTAGACAGCCTTGTCCGTAGCTCTGATCGAATATTGTTCTCAGCCGCGGTGACAGGCCAAGGCGGCGAGTTCCACGTCAACGAGCAACCCCTATCCTACTGGCAGAGGCTTTTCGCAGCGCACGGCTATACCGCCTACGATTGCGTCCGGCCGCATCTTTCAAAAAATCGCAGTATCGAGCCCTGGTACCAGTATAACACCGTACTTTACGTAAACGAAGCAGGGCTTCATGGCTTGCCAGCCGCGATCATTAAGCATCAAATCCCAGAAGGAATTTTCGTCCAAAATGGGGGCGATATTGCGTGGAAATTGCGCCGCCTTGTCGTATCGCGGTTTCCGCAGAGTGCCGTCACTCGGATTGCCCAACTCCGCGCGCAGATCATTGCTGCATGTGCGCATGGCAAAACAGGTGCGGCATGACATTTGCCCCCGCAGACGCCGCATATATCGCGCTTCCAAACTCCCCGTCTAAGCCCGACCAAACCCAGCAATTGCTTAAAGCCTTCTGGGTGAGTTTGCTGGCAATCTTTGTCGTCTCGGCGCCCAACCTCATAGACCCCTTTATTCGCCACGATGACTACCCAGCTCTGTTCGGCGAGGCCGAATTGTTTTGGGGCAAAACCCTGCATGAAGGGCGTTGGCTCAACTACTTCTGGCACCTTAGAGGCATCGTGACCCCCGCATGGTTGAACTTTGCAGCCTATCAAATCCTCTGGGCTCTACTGACCGCCGCACTCGCCGTGGCCGCAATGGGACGCGATGAACATCCGTGGTTTATCGCAGCTTTGGCGCTGTTCATCTTAGGCTCCGCCCCTGCCACCTTCATTTCACAGTGGTTCAACACACTGCTCCCTGGTCTCGCCGTCGTTACGCTGTATGCCGTGTTAGGGTGCTGCTTATCACAACGCAGCCTTCGGGCTTTGCTGCCCCCCTTCGTTATCATCAGCTTTTGGGCTTACCCTACCTATTCGCTCATCCTGCTGGCAGTCTGCCTCATGCGTACCAAAAATCGCTCCTTCACGGATCTTGCGGGACTCATGGTCCTCTTCATAGCCAGCTTTGCCGCAGCCGTCCTGCTAACCTATACAATAAACTGGTACGTACATGGCATTTTCGGCGTGCCGCTGGCAGACTGGCGAGAGGCAATGCCTGCTTCTGACATTGCAGGAATGGTCGCGAACCTGCCAAGAGTAATCGAAACATTCAGGCTCCTGTTCGCAATTACTTCGTACAACTTTCTGCCCGCGGCCTATTTCCACATCGGCTTATTGATCGTTGCGACAGGCGCTTTAATCAAGCAAGCCCCTAAAGAAGCCCTCTATCTGCATGCAGGTCTTTGGGCCGGCATGGCGCTGATGGTGTTACAAGCGCTTAAACTGGGCGTTATCGTACCAGCACGTGCGTTTAATTTCGCGTGGATTTACTATGCCATAATAGTTGTACGCGCGACGGCTCTACTGAGCAAAAGCCCCAATTTGGCCGGGCGCCTTATGCGCAATTTCACCCTATTGGTGGCTCTTTCCTGCTTGCTACAAGCCTTTTTGCATTACGTCATCTACCACCCTTGGCAAACAGAAACGCGCGTGTTGGCAGATAGATTGCGCTTGCTAGATCCAGCAATCGAACGCCCGCTCCTCGTCTATGGTGATGTAATGACGCTAAACAGCGCTCAGTCTGCTCATCTCCACAGGGACAAGGCGCTTATCGTTCGTATAAAGAAGCTGACCGGGCATAAGGTTGTGCTGTGTCATAGCGCACCCAAGGACTGCAGCAAGATCGAACAAACGCGCAAAGATGAAGGTCTGCCTCCAGCTTGGGTCACAACAGTAGAAGACGATAAAGGGGGAACGCACCTTAAAGGGCCCTTCCGCTCGGTCGGTTAGACCGACTTGCAATGCCCTTTGCCCGCGGCCCTTGGAAGGACAGTATCCGTTCAAAGGCGCGCGTTTGGCGCGTTCTATTTCGGCAACCGTCAAGTGTTCAATAGGTTCATGCGGCGCTGCAAAGATGGCTTTCAAGTTTCTTTAACTTGCTAACACGCACGCGCAGGCTGATGTGTAGCAGATAGAGGGTTACGAGGAATATGCCTTCATCACTCAATATCCGAGACATTGGCCACGACCGGAAAGCCGCCATCGAATTGGAAGCGCGACGCAGGAACACATCCATTGCGGATGTTGTGCGGGGATGGATTGACGTAGGCATCGCAGAAACGAGAGCAGAGCGCGAACGCGCTGACTGGATTGCATCCGCCAAAGAGGGAATCGCCGATGAGGCGCATCATCTAAAGAAGAACGGACCTACTCTCGCCCGCTTTAGACAAATTTGAGCACGGCCATGGTACAATGTCGCATACAACGCCTACGGGATGGCTCCGAACTTGTATGCCGCGTACAAACAGACGACTTTTGCTTAGGCACTCGGGATGAAAATACCTGGGTGAACCGGTTTGACCGCCATTTCGCCTATCGCACCAAAAGTGACAGGCCGGGCACCAGTGACAAATTACACTTGAAGAAACCGCTGTTCCGATCAATGGCATGAAGTCCTTCGCGCCAAGCCCTACCTGATGCTTCTTCAGTATCCCGATTATCTGTTCTTCGCTGAAACGGCTTCTCTTCATCGTCTGTCTCCTTCTTGGAGAACAGACTAACTCAAAACACCGGACTTTTCGGGGGAGGAGGTCAGCGGACTTAACTTTTCGGAACAAGGCGTTGCTTTCGCCGCGATGATCACAACGTCATTCACCGTGAATAGGCGCCGGGTACGGCCGTCGCAGTTCTGAGGCCTGCGGCGCATCCGTGGCGATAGCCTTCGAATGGGAAACGTTGTGGGTCCCTTTTCCAGAGAAGGTAACGCGGCTGCCACTACTTGTTACCTTACGAACAGCTGAGTCCGGTTGCGATGGCCAAGCAATGGCCGAAAAGACATTGCCGACACAGCTGTCAGCGCTGAAAGCTTGCTGTCCTAACGGGCGTCAAATCCGACAAGGCGCGTCTAAATTGAGTATTCTCGAACTTCGAGTTAGAACCTTCAATCTTCAGCCTCACCTTTAAACAAGATTGGGTCTTCTCCATCAACCTCTCCGAGATACTTTAGAACGCTTGCCGGGACCTCCTCCCCTTTAGGGGCATAGAGCCCACAACGTTGCATGGCCCGGCGCACGTCAACAGAACGTCCAATTTTCTCCAAGACCACACGCGAAACGATGGGTTCGTGCGCCGCGGTGGCAGTTACCCCCATCTTCATTCCGCGAAGGTTCGAGATGCTATTTCGGTAAGGAGGAAACAGGATCATATGCGACAACTCCTGCCCCAAAAGCGCTTCTTGGTCCAACATATGTATCCTGTTGCCTATCATGAGAAGGATGCCGGTGTATTTGAATACATTGACATTGGTAGGCTTAAGATAAGGTTCTGCTTTGTTGCGTTGATCCTTCAAACGCTCGATGGATTTGTACATCATTAGTCCATCATGCTCCTGAACTTTCAGAAGCGATTTGAGAACTAGACGCTGAGACGTGAAAGAGTATCGGAACTCATAATAGTAGCCAGCGTAGGTACCTAGCTGAGAAGATTGTCGAGCAGCGGTCTTGAGCAGAGATGATAGCACAGGAGGGGTCAAATCCGATGCTATTGGCACTTTGGGCTTCAGCTTCACGATGTCGCGAAACTGATCATCAGGCATAATTATCTCGTATTCTTCTACGCCGAAGAAATCGCAAAGGCGGCGCATTGAACGGGCAGAAGGATAGGCAGACCCAGCAAGATATTTCATTATCTGCTGTCGGTTCATACCCAGCTGACGCGCCACTTCTGAAGTCGACATATGGTAGCTGCACAGCAACCGAAGGTTCTTTGGAAAGTAGTCTCTCATCTTGGCAATCACTGTGTCGCTATTAGTCGCTTTTTAGGCGTCTTCTGGCAACAAGTCTACCGCCCCACGCCGATTGCCACCGCTTCCAGCCTCGTTCAGGATCGTAAGAGGGCACCGCCATTCCGCGCGCGGGCCGTCCAACAATAGGGAAAACCAGAATGAAAAACATATCATTAATAGGAGCCGCATTCACAGTGTCGCTCTTTGCCGCAGCAGGGTCTCTGGCTGCACAGGAGACCATCAAAATCGGTGGTATTGCGCCACTTTCTCCTCCAGGTGGGGTTCAGACAGGTGAATCTCTTCGAGATGGCATGGTTGTTGCGGTTGAGGAATTGAATGCCAATGGCGGCATCATGGGTAAGCAAGTTGAACTGATCATTGAGGACACATCCGGTGTGCCAGAGAAAGGTGTCGCCGCTTTCGAACGCCTCGCCACCTCAGAAGGTGTGGTCGGCGTGACGGGTTCAGCACATAGCGCAGTCTGTTCAGCGGTTGGTCCTGTAGCCCAGAAAACCAACACGGTTTTCGTTGCTGGGGAATGCTGGTCCGACAGCGTAACCGCGGCGCAGATCGACGAAGTTTTTCGCATCACAGTAGCCAATTCTCTGGTTTATTCAGTAGCGGCCGACTGGGTTAAAGAAGCTGGTTTTGAGAATATCGCGATAATCTCCGAGAATTCCGACTGGGGTTTCGGTATCATTGATGTATTCACTCAGAACCTGAAAGATACTGGCGCCAATGTCACTTCTTTCACAGCCGAGCGCACAGTGTCCGACTTCACGCCGCAGTTGTTGCAACTGAAGCGAGCGAACCCACAGCCCGATTTGATTGTTGCGGGCTTCACCGGATCGAACCTACTTCTAATGTTACGTCAAGCTGCTGATCTCGGTCTCGCACCCAGCTCTGAAACCGCAATCTTTGCTGCCGGTGCAGACGTTCTGGAGCCAGAGTTTTGGGAAGTAATGGGCGATGCAGGCAAATACGTTATCGGCAACCCCGCAGGCTTGCCTGGCAAGCCTGACACGCCTCTGTCACGCAGCTTTGGCGCAGCCTATGAGGCTAAATTTAATCGCCCGGCAAACGCGGTAGCGATGGAAGGCTACGACGGGGTGATGGTACTTGCCCAAGCTATTGAAGCTGCAGGCACAACAGACAGCGATGCCGTGGAAGAAGCCCTCCGCGAGCTAAACTGGGATGGAACGCGAGGCACAATATCTTTTGATCAGTCCGCTGATCCGGCCTGGAAGCACCAGCAATGGCTCGGCGTGCCCATTTTCGTAATTCAATACGATGAGGCAGGTCAAACCCCGGCCGATTCTCAGATCCTATGGCCACGCGATCAAGCCACCACAGACGAGATCGTAATGACCCCCTGAGGCGACCAAAGGCAATGCAAAGGCGCACTCTGCCCTTTACAGCAAGGGTTGGTCTGCCATCTGTATTGCCAATGGCTCCGGTGATCCGCGACAGCAAGTCTCTCGAAGATTTCTTCGAGAGACTTGCTGTCGCACTTAGTGTAGCAATTGTAGGATGGCGTGGAGTAATGGCTGCATCGCCGAATATCTCCGCAAAGCAGTGCCCCAACGGTTGGTGTAACTCCCGCTGGTAGCGCGGGCTGAGCGGAGCCTTCACATAGCGAAGCGAGGCCCGTGCGGGTCGCTTGGCGGCCATGGTTGTTCTTCGGCTGAGGTTTGGTTTGCGGACTTAACTTTGACCGAGGAGAACGACCATGACCAAGAACAGTCTATCAGATACCGCCGCACTGCGTGCGCTTTTATCAGAGACATCTGATAGCAACCTGCTTGCCGAGATGCTCGGGTTCGTCGCCGACCGTCTCATGGCGCTGGACGTCGATCAAATCTGCGGCGCACGAACGCAGCGGCGACCGTATGAACCACCACAACGGATACCAGTCCAGGGCTCGGGAAACGCGTGCGGGAAAGGTCGACGTGATGATCCCGAAGCTGCGCAAGGGCAGCTACCTGCCCGAGATCCTTGAGCCCCGCCGAGCGGCGGTAGGCCGCGTTCAAACGGATCTCAGCATTGAGACGTCCTATCTGCCTTTCTTCACCGGTATTCTCGCGCTCTGAATGAGGTACGATAACATCGTTGCTGCCATCGATCTTCTGGTTCCGGATTTTATCCGAACAGAACCCTCACTATTTGCCACAAAAGGCCGGGCCTAATTAGAAGTAGGTCCGGTAGATGAAGTCGTTTCAGAAAAGCCACTCCGAAATGGCATCTCTATACTCGTCATCAAATTTCTTCTTACTGCCTTCAAGCTTATTTGCGCCCAGTTCCAATACGTAGATATAGTCAGCGACGTCTGTCCCCGCGATGACGTTTTGGTCCACCATTAGGATCGTGCGTTCTTCTTCCGTAGCTAAACGCCGCAGGTGGGCGTAGATCTGCCCGGCTCGCTTGGGGTCCAGCCCTACTGTCGGCTCATCAATCAGCAGCAAGTCTGGATCACTCATCAAAGCCAATTCCAGTTGCATCAACCGCTGCTGCCCGCCCGACATCAGTCCAGCGCGACGGTTGCGAAAATCACGCAAGTAAGTGGCCCGTTCAAAAGTACGCTCAATCGCCCTGCGAGCGCGGCTTTTTTGCTGTCGAAAAGCCCATGTGGCCATTTCGACATTCTCTTGTACGGTCATGTCCGGGAAAATTGCGTGTTTCTGCGGAACATAGGCAATGCCAAGATCGATCAAATCACGAGTGCCGACAGTCGTCATATCTGCATCGCCATATCGGATCGTGCCGGTATGGGGGCGAAGCTGACCGATGATGGTTTTGAGTAATGTAGACTTACCGACACCGTTGGCCCCGATAATCGTGGTCAACATGCCTTCACGTGCGGTTACGTCCAGCCCCCGCAGAATGTCAATGTCGCGGCTGTAGCCTGCATGTAGGTTCTTGACCTCAAGCTGCGCCATGATGATCTCCTAAGTAGGCGTCTAGAACGGCGGGGTTGTTACGGGTTTCCTCAGGCGTACCATCACAAATAATGTCGCCATAGCTTAGCGTCACCACGCGGCCGCAAAGATCAAAAATCGAGCCCATATCATGGCTAATCAAGATGATTGTCGTCCCGGCAGCATTCCACTTACGGATCTGCTCATGCATAAAGCGCTTTAGCTCAGGATGCACCCCACCAAAGGGTTCGTCCAATAGAACGATTTTAGGCGACAGCATCATAATCCGGGCAAACTCTAGCAGCTTGCCCTGCCCTCCTGATAGACTTGATGCCCGTTCATCGCGCAATCGTGCAAGCTTCAACTCCTGCAACAATCCTTCGGCACGACCCCGAGCTTCTTCACGTCCTATCTTTCCGTCTGACAGGCCCGCGACCAACATGTTCTCCAACACCGTGAGACGTTGGAAAATTTTGGTCACTTGGAATGATCGACCGATCCCCATGCGCGCTAGTTGATGCGGTGCATCCCCGAGGATACCGCGCCCCTGATAGGCAATGGCGCCAGCCTCGGCTTTGTAGTACCCGCTGACAATGTTCAGTAGCGTTGTCTTACCTGATCCATTGGGTCCAATCAGCCCTAAAAGCTCACCTTCCCCAACGTTCATGTCGACTGACTTCAAAGCGGTCAGACCGCCGAAGCGTTTTACGAGACCGCTAATTTCCAAAAGCTTTTGTGTCACTGATCACCTCCCTTCTTGAGGCGTTTCGCCAGCGTATCAAAGATAAAACCGAATATGCCATTTGGCATGGCACGCAGAATGACCAAAGTCAGCAGCCCAAAGACCACCAAACGCCACTGTCCCAGCTCACGCAGCGCTTCGAGCAGGACTTGAAGCCCTACGCCACCAAGCGCGGCGAAAACGACATTGTGAAAGCCGCCGATGACAGCCATGGCAAGCACTAACCCCATTTCCTGCAATGACATCATTGATGGGGTGATCAGCTGAACAAAGTGCGCCTGCAAGCCGCCCGCGAGGCCTGCGAAAGCGCTGGAAATGGCAAAGGCGAGCGTCTTCCAAAGGGTCACATTCACCCCGAGGCTGGCCGCACCATCTTCATCCTCACGGATGGATTGGAAAAAGAGCCCAATGCGCGAGTGCAAAAGCCATGTCATCAGCAGAAGGCAGGCAACTGTGATTGCAAGAAACAGATAGTAATACTCGCCTCGTGTGCCATTCTCTAGCAAGGGTGCAACCTGTAAGCCGCGCGAACCTTCGGTCAGATTGTATTCGGCTGTTGCAGTAATCCGTAGGATCTCTGCGAATGCGATGGTTGTTAGCCCCAGATAGGCGCCATGCAAGCGCAGCGTCAGCCGCCCGATCCCAAAGCCGATAAGTGCGGCTACGACGACCCCAAGCCCTAAACCGAGCACCGGCGGGAGTCCAATGTGTTGCACACTGAGCGCCGAGGCATAACCACCAAGCCCAGCCATGGCGGTCTGGGCGAAGCTAATCCGCCCGATATAGCCCACCAGCAAAGCCCAACTGGCTGCAAGGATTGCATAGTAAAATCCGATCGTGACGGTGTAGACCCAATAGTCACCCAACAGGAGAGGCAAAACCAGAAAGACAGCAAGGGTCAGGGTTAGCCCAGCTACACGCAGCATTTTGATAGTCATGCCCGGCGCTCCTTCGTACCGAACAGCCCTTCGGGTCGCAGTAGCAAAATGCCAACCAAAAGCACGAGGCCATAGGCATCTTTATAGGCCAGCGCGCGGCTAGGGTCTGGTATAAGAATGGTGCCGAAGCTTTCGACCTGTCCAAGAATAATAGCGCCCACAATCGCGCCGGGAATGGAGCCAAGCCCACCTAGCACTACGATCACATATGCTTTGATAACAGGAATGACCCCCATGGCTGGAACGACATTGAACACCGGCCCCATCAATGCTCCCGCGGTGCCAGCCAACGCAGCTCCTAAAGCGAAGGCCAACATGCCGACCCGAGGAACGCTGATACCAAAGATCGCCGCCGCCTCGCGGTTCTGACTGACTGCGCGCACCGCACGTCCGGCCCAAGTATAACGCAACCCGGCGAGCAACAGAGCAATCAGCAGCACTGCAACCCCCGCAGCCGCCAGACGATCACCGCTTACGATCAGCTCGCCTAATTCGATGCCGCCACGAAACAACGGTTCAGGACGGCGCGGCCAAGGGCCAAAAAGGCTGTTGGCGAGATTCAACAGCAGGATCGACAGCGCGAAAGTAATCATGATGGAATATTCTTCGGGTCGATCCGCGCGCCCATCATACACGGGCCGTATCAAGAGCCACTCCACAAGCGCCCCCATCGCCGCGAGCGCCGCAGTGGCCACCAAAATACCAAGGATCGGCGGCAAACCCAGAGAAGAAACGGCAAGAAAGTATGCGTATCCTCCCAGCATGTAGAGTTCACCATGGGCAAAATTGACCACCCTGAGAACGCCAAAGATGATTGCAAGTCCTAAGGCTGTAAGTGCGTAAAAGGAGCTAACGATAAGCCCGTTCAACGCCTGTTCGAGTATGGCCACCATGGTCATGCTGAAAATCTACTCCCTCTTTTTGCCTCAACATGAGCCAAGCGAGCCCGGAAAAACAGCCAGAAAACCAGTCACAGGCTGTCGCTTACTGACGCTTCAAAAGGATCATGTAGCTTCATTTAGAACGCGATATCTAGGATGCGCTAGTGCCAATATTGCTACTAAGGTCAAAGCGCGAACCAAGCACGGGAGTTGCTGATAGAATGATGGATGATGCTTTCCTCGACTGGCCCACAGCCAAACTTTGCGCTGGTATACAAAGCGGTGCGCTAAACAGCACGACACTCGTAACAGCGTGCCTTGCCCGGATTGCAGAACGCGACAGCCATTTTCGCGCCTTCATCAGTGTTTTCTCCGAAAAGGCATTGGCACAGGCACGACGTTTGGACGACGAATATGCAGCTGGGAGAATTCGGGGGCCGCTGCATGGCTTCCCCGTGGCGGTGAAAGACCTAGTAGATATCGAAGGTCATCTGACCGGCTTTGGTGCGAACTGTTATGCAAGCACCCCCGCCCTTAGCACAGCCCCATTTATTCAAGCGTTGGAAGAGGCCGGCGCAATTATCATTGGGAAGACCCATACCGTTCAGTTTGCCTTCGGAAGCTGGGGAACAAATTATTCCTTAGGTACACCAGTGAACCCATCGAGTGACGGGCACTTTTCACCAGGCGGCTCCTCTAGCGGATCGGCGGTCGCCGTAGCTGCGGGCATGGTACCACTTTCAATTGGCTCTGACACCGGCGGATCGGTGCGCATTCCTGCCAGCTTATGTGGCATAGCTGGCATGAAGCCCAGCCATGGGCTCACATCCCTGGAAGGGGTCGCGCCGCTGAGCCCTAACCTAGACACTATCGGTCCGCTTGCCCGCGATGTGCATGGCTTAAAGATCCTCGCAGAGGCATTAGGAGTGGCGGAAAAAAGCGCAACTGAACCCGCCTCCCCCCCGCGCCTGCTCAGGCTAACCGCAGAAGATCTAGCGCCGATCGAACCGAAGATCCTGTCCTGCTATGAAAATTCCCTAGGACGGATTTCTGCGGCTATGGGCAATTTGGAAAGCTTCACTTTGCCGCTCCCTCTAAGCGAATACCAAAGACTGTGTGGCGAACTTATGGCTTACGACGCCTACTCAAAACTGCACCGGTTGATCAATGACCCCGACCTTGAACTAGACCCATGGGTACGCAGACGCATTGCAGCAGGGCGTTATATTTCCCGCGAACAGAACGAAGAGCGACTTAAAGCTCGACAATCGCACATCGAGAGCTTTCTAGAATGTTTCGGCGTCAATGACTTACTCATCCTCCCCACGACCCCGGAAACTGCACGCCCGGTTGCTGAGATCGATGAAACACAGCTGCCCATGTCCCGCTTTACCCGACTTGCTAACTACCTAGACCTAACTTCAGCCAGTTTACCGGTTTGGAAAGTCGACGGGCTGCCAGTCGGAGCACAGTTTGTTATGCGGCGAGGCCAAGATTGCCGACTATTGTCGTTCCTATCCAAGGCCACCGATATTTGCGGCGCAAACTCTTGAACGCAGCTATGAGGGTAGCCGCCGTTCTCGGGGATCATGCCTTTTGTTGAATAACGAGCGCGCATGGCTCATAAGAAACGGCAAACAAAGCTGTGTGATAGTATCATATAGCATACAGGCTCGTATTTTACGTTAAAGAGCAACTGGAAGCACACTGATCTTTACACAAGACCGATGCGTCAGACGTTAACGTGCATTTCAAAAGGTCGCTTCCTTGATGCCGTCGTGTTCTGGATGCCACCCCTTCAATCAAGGGTCTTTAATAGACTGCTGACCCTCGAGAGTCCGAGCTGAAGATTGACCTCTTCTCCACCACCAACCCCGATCCGGATATGTTGCGGCTGCCCGTAGGCGCTCCCGGGCAAGAGAAAGGTCCTATAAGGGCTTGTCAGAAGCCGCTTGGCGAACTCATCCCCGTCAATATCAGCATTCAGGCGAGCCAATCCGATCAGCCCCGCACGAGGGCGCACCCAAGAAAGCTTCGGCTCTTCAAGAACAAAGCTGTCAAGCTTTGCAAGATTTGCAAGCCCGTCTTCCCGCGCTTTTTTCATAGCAGCGCCATATCGGTCTGGGCGCATCGCAACTTCGGCGATCACCTCTCCCATGACATTCATGATCTCACTAGAGTTTTCTCTCAAAATGACGGCGTCCATCACCAGGTCACGGTTCCGACAGATCAACCATCCTGTTCGCAACCCTTGCAGACCAAGCGCCTTGGAAACGCTTCCCGTGGTAATGCCTCTTTCATAAAGCCCCGCAATAGAAGGTGAACGGCTCCCCTCCCATTCCAGCCCGGCGTAGACCTCGTCGACGATCAACCAAGCGCCCACGCGTCTGGCTTGGTTTACCAGTTCACCCAGCTCAGATTCCGAAAAACGCTGACCGGTTGGATTGTTGGGGTTAGTAACAAAGATGATCTTGGTACGCTCGTTCACTAGATCAGACAATTGATTCATTGGGAATTCCCAGCCTTCGTCGTCGCGCCGAACGAGATGGCGGACCCTACTGCCGACAGCCTCGGCCAGAACTTCAGCCTGTGGCCAGCCCGGTGTCTCGATGATGATTTCATCATCTGGCTCTAGCAATTGCATGATGGCGAGGTAGTTGGCTTCCGCCGCTCCTGCGGTGATCAGGACATCATCCGGATCGCAAATCCCTTCCAAACCTGTTTCGCGCAAAACGTGGCTTCTAAGAGCCGGCAATCCCCTGAAGGACGTTCCATTCCAATCTAGGGGAAGCTCCGGATCGAGTGCGTCAATGAATTCACCAAGCTTTGGCGATTGCGACAGCGAAAAGCCAACAATGGCCTCCGGATCGGCTTCAGTCGTCTCGAGAAGGTATTGGAAGAGAGTGTGGATCTTGACTTTCATGTTGAACCTGTATTGATGGATATGAAGGAGTTATATAATGAAATCAAATAGTTACATAAACGGAAAGCCCAAAGAACTCCATGTTCTGGATTATGGACTGTTCAAGGTTCACGCCAATGGACGTGTAATCGGAATATGCGGTTTTCTCATTCGCACGGCTGCCGGTGAGAACATCCTCGTCGATACAGGATTTCCTCGTAAGTACGCTTACGACATCGCAAC
This sequence comes from Sulfitobacter sp. OXR-159, assembly GCF_034377145.1. Classification (NCBI taxonomy): domain Bacteria; kingdom Pseudomonadati; phylum Pseudomonadota; class Alphaproteobacteria; order Rhodobacterales; family Roseobacteraceae; genus Sulfitobacter; species Sulfitobacter sp. OXR-159. The sequence goes on along the minus strand of NZ_CP139709.1, from coordinate 176,732 downwards.
CTCCTCAACCGAAGATCGGCTGGGCGAGTTTGGGGAGGTTCTGGAGCTGACAGAAGAGAACCTACCAGAAGCACAGCTGGCGCGTGCCGGAGTTAAGATGGATGACGTCGACTTACTCATCATGACGCATACTCATATCGACCACGTCGGCGGCATTTCAGACTTCCCAGGACGTCCGATCTTGATGTCCGCCGCAGAGCGCAAACTTGACCGTCCGCTGTACTGGGGAGCAATCCAGCCGCTCGAATGGCCGGACCGCAAATATCTGCTGGTTGAAGAAGATACCCAGATCGGGCCGGGCTTCCGGATCTTGCATGTGCCCGGGCATGCCCCTGGCCAACTCGCGATCGAGGTCGACCTTCCAGAGACCGGCACTGTTCTTATTACCGGCGATGCAATTTCCCGACCTGCGGAAATCGAAGAAGGCTTCGGCGGCTCTTGGGATGTTGCACAGGCCCAGGAGAGTGGCACGCGCCTGATGAAGCGCGCGCAAGAGCAGGATGCCTTCGTCATCTACGGCCACTCCCCAGAGCAGTGGCCGTCCCTGCGCAAGTCACCACAGACCTATACTTAACGAACATCGCGGCCCTGGTTCAAAATGATAACATTCCCGCTGGAGATGTCTCCAGCGGGAGAGGCGAGAAAACGCACCCATTCCGCGACCTCGGTAGGCTGCATCGGCCGACCATGCGGCATTTGCGCAATAGCCGCATCGAGTACTTCTTGGCTCACCACATTGAACAAAGGCGTCTCTGTCATCGCCGGCGCGATCGAATTGACCGAGATCTTATCGCGGGCAAAACGTCGTGCAAGATCTTTGGTTAGTGTGTCTAGAGCCGCTTTGCTGGCACGATAATGGGGTGGGTCAAAAACATCGAAGTTGTAGGCGCCGTTTGAGGAAATATTGATGATCTTGCGTACACCATCGCGCCCCTGCATCAGCTTTATCGCCGCCTGACTGCAATGAAACGCGGAAGAGAAGTTCAAGTTCATTTGCAGATCAAGCTCGGCGGGGGGGATGTTGGGAAACTCAGACATCAGGCAAGTGCCTGCGTTGTTCACCAAAATATCTACACCACCTGCCTCTTGATGAATGCTCTCGAAGCAGGCCGCGATTTGCCCGGCGTCTGTCAAATCCACCTTCAATCCTCTGAAGCTAGACCCGAGATCTTGCTCCATTTCTTCAAGCGCCTTGTGATTGACGTCGATGCCAAAGCATCGCCGCCCATCTTTCAGCAGAGCAGCGGTGATGGCACGCCCCATTCCACCGGCCGCACCGGTGATCACGGCCACAGATTGTTTCGTCATGACTTCACACTCCTTCTTAATGTTCAGGTGACAGCCGCGCGGACGCGGTATGCGTCACGATCCCAAAGCCTGTCTCTTATGATCTCAGACAAAACCGTCGCCGCACGTTGGATGTCTTCCGCATTTGTATAGAGAGGAGTAATGCCGAAACGCAGGATGTCAGGCGCCCTGAAGTCACCGATCACATTGCGATCAATCAGCGCCTGCATGATTGCATAGCCCTCTGGATGCCGAAAAGAGACCTGACTGCCGCGCTCAGCAGCCGTACGTGGCGAGGCCAGATCCAAGTCGGGGCAATGCTGCATTACCGCCGAGATAAACATATCACCCAGACTTTGGGATTCACGCTCCAGCGCCGCGAGGTCCACATCCTCATAGAGGGTCAAAGCCTCGTTTAGCGCGGTCATGGATAAGATCGGAGGGGTGCCCGCCTGCATTTTTTTAATGCCTTCGCCAGGTCGATAAGACGGCTCGAAAGCAAAAGGATCAGCATGACCCATCCAGCCCGCAATAGCCGGGGAAACAACCTCGCTATGCCGCGGCGCCACATAGAGGAAAGCCGGAGCACCGGGTCCGCCGTTCAGAAACTTGTACCCACAGCCCACAGCAAAATCAGCGCCGCATTCGGAAAGCCGAACAGGGAAGGCGCCGGCTGAATGCGCAAGGTCCCAGATGATGATGGCGCCCACGGCATGGGCCGCCTCCGTTACGGCCTTCATGTTTCGACGACGGCCTGTGCGGTAATCGACCTCGGTAAGCATGACAATGGCGACACTGTCATCGATGGCGGCTTCAACCTCTTCGGAAGGGAGTGCCGCAACTTCGAACCCGTCCTTCACAAGCCGTGACAGCCCTTGTGCGATATAAAGGTCGCTGGGGAAATTCCCTGCATCTGAGAGAATACGGCGACGTGACCCGACAAGGCTGAGGGCCGCACTCAAGGCCTTAAACAGATTAACAGAGGTGGAATCGCCGACCGCAACAGATTTCGGCTCAGCGCCGATTAGCGGCTCGATACGGCGAGCCACCTTTCGAGGCAGATCGAACCATCCAGCCTCATTCCACCCTTTTACGAGTGATTTGCCCCACTCGTCTTTAACAGCTTTTGCAAGCCGGTCCGGTACGGACTTTGGCAACGGCCCCAGCGAGTTTCCATCGAGATAGACAACCTCATCCTCAAGAAGAAACCGGTCTCGACGATAAAGCGAGGCGCCGCTCGCAAGGACCTGGGCTGCGGAGGAATGTAACATAAACTTCCAATCTTCTAAATTTCGTCGTAGATACACTAAATCATATATGATATGCAAGTTCGTATGAAAAATGCTAATAGAGCCGAAAGCGCATATGAGATGCTTAGGAGATCCATCCTTAATGGAACTCACGCCCCCGGCGCGCCGCTTCGGGTCGCAACCCTATCCAAGAGCATTGGCATCAGCGCCACGCCTGTGCGCGAAGCATTGTCTCGGCTGGAAGAGAAGCAACTTGTCGTCGCGAGCCCAAACTGTGGCTGGCGCGTTGCGCCTGTATCGCTAGAAGACCTTAATGATCTTGAAGATGCACGGCTGTCGCTTGAGCAACGATTATTGCAAGATTCCATCGCCCATGGCGGAATGGAATGGGAAACAAATCTGGTTGCCGCCCACCACCGACTGATGCACACCCCGCAGCCTATAGGGCGAGGTGCCGTCGCGGATCGTGAACTTTGGGCAAACGCCCATGATGGTTTTCATGCAAAGCTCATCGCGGCAGGTCGGTCTACATGGCTAAAATCATTTCATGCCGTGACGCTGGAGCAGCTTCAGCGTCATCACCATGCACTGCTCTTTCATCCCGGATCGATTAACCCCGCACGTCAGGACCAGCATTCGGAGGAAACGCTGGATCTGCTGCGACAAGCGCTCGCGCATGATCACCACACGAAGCTCATGGAAGCCGCGCTTGATCGGGACCAGAAGACCGCAGGAGAGCTTCTGAGCGAACACGTTCAGATCACAATGTCGGTCTACCGCTCCGTGGTGGGTGCTGGAGGCGACTAATCAACTGCTATCAAAAGGGAGGAACCACAATGAACACGAAACTATCACTAGGCGTCATCACGTTAGCGGTACTAGGCCAAGCCGCCGCCGCTGAAACGCTGGTCGTTGGCGCATACTCAGCTAACCCGCCTTGGGAATACAAGAACGATCAAAGCACGTTTGAGGGCTTTGAAGTGGATCTGGTTGAAGAGATCGGCAAAAGAGTTGGTGCAGATATCGAGTTTCAAGACCTCGGCTTCCAAGCGCTTTTCGCTGCAACTTCTTCTGGGCGTATCGATATGGCGATTTCGACCATTACAGTAACCAACGAGCGTCTTCAAAATCAGGCATTTACGCAAGGGTACTACGACAGCGATCTGGCGCTGATTGGGCGACAAGACGGGGACGTGTCAGAGATGGCTAGCATGGAAGGCAAAACCGTTGGCGTTCTATCGTCGTCCATTGCAGAAGCCTGGGTGAATGCGAATGCCGAGAGCATCGGCTTTGACAGCATCCGTGGCTATACTACGCAACAAAACTTGTTACTGGATGTGCGCTCGCAGCGTCTGGATGGGGCAGTAGGCGATCTGGCCGGGTACCAATACGCCTTTCAGCAAATGCCTGACCTTAAAATACTTGAAACGATCCCGACGGGGGACCGGTTCGCGATCATGATGCCTCAGGGCTCTGAGCATCTCGAGAGCGTTAACGCCGCGATTTCAGAGATAAAAGAAGACGGAACGCTCGCCGAGATCCATGAGAAATGGCTTGGAGTAGCTCCGGCGCCAGACACGTCGACCGTAGCCGTAATGCCGGTGCCAACCGCCGAGTGACAACAGTTTGAGCCGGCACCATCCGGCTCATCATCTACTCTCAGGAGATTTGGTCCTCATGGACTTCGTTGATACGTTTCTCAACGCAGAGGTGATCCTCCGCGTCTATCCAATGCTGCTTAAAGGAATTGGCAATACTGTCGCTCTGGCCACCACAACAATCGTTGTTGGGGGGATCGCAGGAGTTTTAATCTGTCTTATCAGGCTCTATGCCCCCAAGTTCTTCCGTGGAATGGCAATCGCCTATGTAGATCTCTTTCGGGCGATCCCGATCCTCGTCCTGCTAGTCATCATATATTACGCTTTGCCGTTTATGGGCATTCGCTTGAACGCATTTATGGCGACTACATTGGCATTGGGGCTTGTGTTCTCCTCGTTCACCGCAGAGGTGTTCCGCGCCGGTATTCAGGCTATCCCGCGAGGCCAGACGGAAGCCGCAGCTGCACTTGGCCTATCGTTCCCGGTCACAATCTGGAAAGTCATCTTGCCACAGGCATTTCGGATCGCGATCCCACCACACACATCAAATGCGGTCGCGATTGCAAAGGACACCTCGCTTGCATCGGTCGTAGCGATGCCAGATCTGCTAAAGCAGGCCACCGACGCACAGGCCCTCACCGCGAACCCCTCTCCGCTTATTGCGGCTGCCATTATGTATTTAATCGTTCTGCTGCCCGCCGTGCGTTTGGTTTCCTATCTGGAAGAGCGATTCCGGAACGACGGAAAAGCTGCCTAATCGACAGGCGGCTACCCTTACAGAAAAAGAAATTTAAGGAACGACATAGAAATGCAGGATGCGGGCAATCAAGCGGTTATCAAAATATCCGAGCTAAACAAATGGTATGGCAGTTACCATGCTTTGCGAAACATCAACTTGAAGATTAAGCGGGGCGAAAAAATTGTGATCTGCGGCCCGTCAGGCTCGGGGAAATCTACGCTCGTGAGGTGTATAAACGCCTTGGAAGCTCATCACTCTGGCACGATCGACGTGGTCGGAACACGGCTGACGTCCAATATGAAGAACGTAGGCAAAATCAGGGCTGAAGTGGGGATGTGCTTCCAACAATTCAATTTATTCCCTCACTTAACTGTTTTAGAGAATTGCACGTTGGCGCCGAGGTGGACGCGTAAAGAAACAACACAAGAAGCCAACAAGAATGCAATGCACTTCCTTGAAAAGGTAAAAATACCTGAACAGGCAGGAAAGTACCCTGGGCAGTTGTCTGGAGGGCAGCAGCAGCGCGTAGCTATTGCCCGGGCTCTTTGCATGAAGCCGCAGATTATGCTGTTCGATGAACCCACGTCAGCACTTGATCCCGAAATGATCAAGGAAGTGCTCGATACGATGAGTGAGCTGGCGGAAGATGGTATGACCATGCTCTGCGTAACCCATGAGATGGGATTTGCGCGAAAAGTGGCTGATCGGGTGATATTCATGGCGGATGGCGCCATCGTTGAAGAAAACAATCCTGATACCTTTTTTTCAGCGCCCAAGAACACTCGGACACAGAAATTTCTCAGCCAAATTGTCGGGCATTGAAGCGTTACGGCTTCAAACCAATAGCGGGCATTTTTGGCCACCCAGGTGTGAGGCAAACAGCCCCTTCGCAAAAATGCACAGGGGAACGCCAAAGATTAGTGTCTACAATACGACCTACGGAGTAATGTTACGGGAACAATAACGCGCTCATATGAAGGAGCTTAAGCCACCTCTGGCCTACGGAAGGCTTTGACACATAGAAAAATGATGTCCGAAGCAACCCATACGAACCACTAAGGGACTGTTTGCCCATCATGCCACAGCCACGCCCTAACAAGACTGCAATCCCAAGCAACTTAAACTTCGAAGGGATCAAGCGGGACGTCAAAGAAGCCGGTGGCTTTCACCACGAGACCGAGCATCACGTTATCACCTATACTCCGGGTAAAAGCCGGCTTCTCGTCAGCTTTGACAACCTGGCCTCCTTGAAATCGAAGCTCCCCCGGAAACCATGGGGACAGGATGTGGCCCAGAAGAACGGGTGGGGTTCACTTGGGGTGATGACCAAGAAAAATGATTGGTTCCGTTCAACCGAGCTTACCGACTACCTTTTAGGACTGCGCGCTCAAGGACTGTTTGAAAGCTATCCTGTAGTCTCTATGTACGGGGCTTCCATGGGGGGCTATGCAGCCTGCTTATTCGCGCCACTCGCTCCAGGATGTATCGTCGTTGCCTTCGCCCCTCAGTCATCGCTGTCCGCTGAGGATGCGCCATTTGAAAAGCGCTATCGTTTTGCGCGCCGTACTTATGATTGGAGCTCAACGGAGTGGCGCGATGCAGCACAAGGGGACTGTCCTGAATTTTGTGCTCTGGCGTGGTAACTGCTCTATAAGGAGACCCACGTATGAGCATCGACAAAAAGCTATTAGACCAACTGATGGAAGGCCGGTCCTCTGGCGACCTATTCGGCAAGGAGGGCATTCTTGCCGAGTTGACCAAAGCATTGGCAGAACGCGCTTTAACAGCTGAGATGGAGGAACATCTTGGGGCAGAGCGCGAAGAAGGTGTCGCGGAGGGCCAGAACCATCCGCCCAATCGTCGTAATGGCAGCAGCCAGAAGACTGTGACCACCGACAGTGGGAAGGTCATCTTGGATATTCCGCGCGACCGCAACGGCACCTTTGATCCGCTGTTGATCGCCAAGTATCAGCGTCGTTTTCCCGAGTTCGACCGCAAGATCGTCAGCATGTATGCACGCGGAATGACGACCCGTGAGATCCAAGGGCACATTGAAGAGATTTACGGCTTTGAGGCATCACCCAGCTTGATATCGGTGATCACTGAGGCTGTGATGGACGAGGTCACCGCCTGGCAGAGCCGGCCACTGGAACCCTGCTATCCCGTCGTCTTCATGGATGCGATCCGCGTCAACATCCGCAGTGATGGAGCGGTCTCGAACAAGGCGGTCTTCGTAGCCTTGGCGATCCGTCCAGACGGCACCCGGGACGTTCTGGGGCTGTGGTTCCAGGCCAACGAGGGTGCCAAATTTTGGGCAAAGGTTCTGAATGATCTACGTCACAGGGGCGTTCAGGACATTCTGATTGCCGTGGTCGACGGCCTCAAAGGCTTCCCCCAGGCCATTGAGGCGGCTTTCCCGGAAACCCAGGTCCAGACGTGCATCGTTCATTTGCTGCGCCACTCTATGAGCTTTGCCAGCTACAAGGACCGCAAGGCCGTGGCGACAGCCCTGAAGGCAGTCTACACCGCCTTGGACGTCGAAGCAGCAGAGGCTGCGCTGGCCGAGTTCGAGGAGAGCGATCTGGCCAAGCGCTATCCGGCCATTGCACCGAGCTGGCGCCGAGCCTGGAACGAGGTGATCCCGTTTCTCGACTACCCGCCCGAAGTGCGCCGATTGATTTACACAACGAATGCCATAGAAGCCCTGAACTCAAAAATCCGGCGTGCGGTGCGAACCCGAGGCCACTTCCCGAGCGATGAGGCGGCAGCAAAGTTGATCTTCTTGGCGCTCAATGCTACTTCCGTCGAGTGGAAGCGATCTGTGCGTGAATGGCACCGTGTTAAAAGCCAACTCGCCATCATGTTCGAAGAACGCTTTCCCATGGCGTAACTAAAGGCGTCAGGGCACAAAATTACGCACACTCCCAGCACAAGGGCTGAAAGCCGCAGGCAAGGCTTACCTGATTTATGACCCCACCATACCGGAGGATTTCATGCATGCACAGCGCCTCGCGGGGCCGCAAGTTACGCAACTGACCTGGCCGGGTTTGACCCATAAGGTTCCTCCGACCTTACGGCGATTGGGGATTTTGGGACCCCTGGCCAAAGAAGCCCTAACTGGAACGATGTCTCGTAAACGCTTCCATGATCTCATGCGGGTGAGGATGGAAACGCCCCTCTATGTGTTTCGTTTGATGGAACGCGCGAGCGCCAAGGGACATTACCGTTTGGTAGAACAAGCGATCGCGAGCCTGCCCGAAGGCTTTGCCAATTGGAAAATTCGCCAACTGCGGCGCAGAAATGCTGAGATGCTGAAAGGCTCAGTCCCCTCTTAGAACTAAAGCGTTTCTAACAAAACCTGAATCGCTGGGGATTCCCAAACTGGTCTGATTGTGATTCATCCTGTTTGGGAGGATGAACTATGTCAGCACCTTTGCCATCAGCGCTACGGGCACGGTTTCAAAGATATATTGAGGAAGGGTTAAGCGGGCGAGCGGCGGCAGCGCGCTTGAAGCTGTCGCCGGCAACGGGCGCACGGTGGCGGCATCAGATCCAAACGACGGGCCGGGCTGATCCTGCCGTACAGGGTCGTCCAAAAGGGTCAGGGAAATTGGCACCCCATGTTGGTTTTTTCGAAGAGTTGATTGCTCAAGACCCTGATATCACATTGTTTGAGTTGCGTGATGCGCTTGCTGATGCAACCGGACTGCAGGTCCAGCACTCTGCTATCGGGCATCTGCTAAAGCGCCTCGGGTTCACGCACAAAAAAAGTCACTGGTCGCTACCGAACGTCACCGTGCCAAGGTGAGGCGACGACGTGAGGACTGGTTCACACACCGTTTGCCAGCCATTGCGCGGATGCCGGAACGCGTTGTCTTTCTTGACGAAACAGCGGTCAAAACGAACCTCACCCGGCTGCGCGGATGGGCCCCGCGTGGCGAGCGCCTGAAGATGGATGCGCCCTTCGGCAGTTGGGGAACCCAAACCCTGATTGCGGGGCTGACACATGAGGCCCTGATCGCACCTTGGGTGATCAAAGGCGCGATGGATGGCCCTGCCTTCGCGGCCTATGTCCAAAAGGTCCTGATCCCTGAGATCGCGCCAGGCACGGCAGTCGTTCTCGACAACCTCGCGACGCATCGCAACAAAGAAGCCGCGGCGGCGCTCAAGGCCCATGGATGCTGGTTCCTCTATCTGCCGCCATATTCGCCAGACCTGAACCCAATTGAGTTGGCTTTCTCCAAATTGAAGTCTCACCTCAGACGCATCAGTGCGCGATCATTCACCTCGGTGTTCGAAGCCCTTGGTGATATCTGCGCAATGTACTCCCCGCAGGAGTGTTCAAACTACTTTCAGGCTGCCGGCTATGCCTCAGGTTAAATTAGAAATGCTTTAAGAACCTGCTTTTTTGCTATATCAAGCACATGTCTCGGCCCCCCAAACAGCCCCTTTAAAAGACGCCAAGGCCACCGTGGCACAAAAACCAGCGTGACTAGTGATCCATGGCCCTCAGATCACCTAAAGCCTGCAGCACATACATGTTGACCGGTTTAGCGCGGTGAAGTCTCGCCTCATATCGGAAGTCACCCGCGCATAAGCTTATCGCCAATAGTGTTTAGCGAGTAAAGCCAATGAACATTGCTCCAGCGGCGAATGAAACCCTTTACCCTTTTATCAGAACGAAGGCACCTGGAATTACCAAATAATATCAATAAGGCGTCCATCGCTATGTTGACACACCCCTACCCCACCGGCCCCAGTGAAACCACTGGAGTCAGCATATTGCAGCTGACAAGATAGAGTTGATCCTCGGCTGCCAATCAACGTAGCAACAAAGTCTCCAGTATAGCTAGACGTCACCAACGTAGACACACCAACATTACCAATCGTCGTAGAGCCTCCGCGCATGACAGCCTTGCCTGCGAATGCTTCCTGATCGATCCTTGCTGTTAGCCTGTCACTAGACATGCCTTGTTCGTATGTAAACGCTACCGGTTCGCCTGTACCCCGAACCACACCCTGCATGTTGCCACCGCAGGCCGAAAGCATGGAAAGCGCCAGTGCGGGCACTGCGATAAGTGATTTTGACATAAAAAGCTCTCTGATATTTCTAGACAACTTTAGAGTGGTAGAGGCAGTTGTGCAATTTGGACTTCTCCAGCACGAGAAAATTTGCGGAAAATGCGCCAAACATATTTCTCAACACTTCCCGGTATCGGTCTACCTCAACTACGAACGTGCCACCAAGTGGCCTTCGCCCACATTATCTAACGTCACAATATCAGGCGGGTCCCCAACGGCGCGAACCGGGCTCGGCGGATCGCTTGCGGCGAGCACCCGCGCGGGCAGCACGCGGTCAGGATCAGCATGAGGCACGGCTTCGATCAATCGTTGCGTATAGGGGTGGCGCGGATCACCGAAGACCTGCGCACCTGTCCCCATCTCTACGATCTGGCCCAAATACATCACCGCGACCCGGTCCGCGATATTCTCGACCACGGCCATGTCATGGCTGATGAAGAGATAGGACATGCGCATCTCGCGTTTCAACTCGGCCAGCAGGTCTAGCACTGTAGCTTGAACCGATACATCAAGTGCCGAGACGCTTTCGTCTGCGATAATGAGTTTCGGATCCAGTGCGAGCGCGCGCGCGATACAGATACGCTGACGCTGTCCTCCCGAGAACTCATGCGGATAGCGATCAAGCGCGTCCTCGCCCAGGCCCACACGTTCAAATAGCGCGGCAGCCTTCTCGCGACGGCTCGCTGCTGTGCCCACGCCGTGGATCACCAGTGGCTCGCGCACCAAATCACCCGCGGTCATGCGCCCATTCAAAGCGGCCATCGGGTCTTGGAATACCATCTGCAGCTCGCGGCTGATCTGTTTGCGCGTCGCGGCATCATTGCCCAGTGGTTTGCCTTGGAACCGGATCTCGCCACTATGCGGCACCAGACCGGCCAGGGCCCTTGCGATGGTTGATTTGCCACAGCCACTTTCGCCCACAAGGGCAAATGTTTCGCCGGGGTAAATATCAAAGGACACAGATTCAACCGCATGCACCCTCTGCACCACGCGGCCCAATAGCCCACCGTGCAGATCATAGGCCACCCGCGCTTCGCGCAAGCTAACCAAGGGCTCAGCATCCTTATCGGGATGTGCCCCATGCCCCTGCCCCATGCGCGGAACAGCTGCCAGCAACTGGCGAGTATAGGGCTGATCGGGGTTTGAGAAGAGCTTGCGCACGGGCGCGTGCTCCACCATCCGACCGCGCTGCATCACCAGAACGTCATCGGCCATCTCGGCCACCACACCCATGTCGTGGGTAATCAGGATTAGTGCTGTGTTCATATCGCGCGCCAAATCACGCAGAAGGTCGAGCACCTCGCGCTGGACCGTCACATCGAGCGCGGTCGTCGGCTCATCTGCAATCAGAATATCAGGACGCAGGGCGATGGCCATGGCGATCACCACCCGTTGGCGCATGCCGCCCGAAAGCTCATGAGGATATTGCTGCAAGCGGCGCTCTGGCTCGGTCAGACGCACGGCGCGCACGGCTTCAAGTGCGCGTTTACGGGCCTCGGCCTTCGATACGTCTTCATGCGCGCGGATCGCCTCAATCAGTTGCGCACCGATACGCATGACCGGATTGAGTGCGGTCATTGGCTCTTGGAAGATCATCGCGATGCGATTGCCGCGCAGCTGTTTTAGCTTGCCTTCAGCGAGCTTGGTCAGGTCTTGCCCATCGAAATTGATCGCACCGCCCGTGACCCGCACCGCGGGCGGCGGCAGCAGACCCATGATCGCAAGGGAGGTCAGCGATTTGCCCGACCCGCTTTCACCCGCAATCGCCAAGGTCCTGCCCTTATGCAAGGTGAAGGACAGGTCTTGCACAAGTGGCAGCATGCCCTGCTCGGTCCGGACCGAGATCGACAGGCCGTCCACCGTGAGGACCGGTCGGGCCCCCGCGGGGTGCGCCGCGGGGGAGGTTTGCATCGCCGCCATCATTCGAAGACACAGCGTGGGAAATAGAAGGACACGATCCAGTTTGGCATGTCCACGATTTCCGAGATGCGCAGATCGCCACAGGTGGAAACCAGCATATAGGCATCCTCCGGCGCCAAACCCTGCGTGGCGCAGAGCAGGTCGACCATTTGGCTCACTGCATCCCGTGCGCCCGTCATCAGATCCGGCCCGATCCCGGTGGTGACCTCATAGCCTTTGGCGTCAAGGTGGTTGGTCACCGGCCCCGGTGTTGTGAACCGTGGCATCTTAAGTTGTGCATCTTTGACCAGATCAAGCGTCACCGTGGCGTTCATTGGGCTCTCAATGGCGGTGCCGCAGACCTCGCCGTCGCCCTGTGCCGCATGGGTATCGCCGATGGAGAACAATGCGCCCGCCACCTCAACCGGTAGATAGAGCGTGGTGCCTGCTGCCAGATCGCGAATGTCGAGATTACCGCCCACACGCCGCGGCGGCACGATGGAATGCAAACCGTCTTCGGCCAGCGCACAGCCAATGGTGCCCGCAAAGGGTTTAAGCGGTACGCGGCCATGTTTGCCAAAAAGCGCCGGCGCCAGCGTATCGGGGTCATAGTCCCAGATCGTCAGCGCGGGGTCAGTGAATTGATCAGCCAAGAGCCCAAAGCCCGGGATATTGGCGGTCCAGCCAAACCCCGAGGGGGTGAACCCCTCGATGGTAATCTTGAGCGCATCGCCCGGCTCCGCGCCTTCGACATAGATCGGGCCCGAAACCGGGTTGATCTTGCCAAAATCCAGCGTCTCCACGTCCTTAACGGTGCTGTCTTTGGTCAACTGACCGGCAGAGCTGTCATGGCAGTGGAATTCGAGCGTGGACCCAGGGGTCACCGTCTCGGCTGGGACAAGCGCGTTGTCCCAGCCAAAATGGTGATGGCGTCCGTGGATCGTATAGTCAGGACATTTATTGCACATCGTTTACATACACATAGTCATAGTTAACGGGGATCGAGACGGGATCGACGTAGAGCGCATCGGCGCCGCCCATCCGCTCGGACTTCATGGTGTAGCGCTGTTCGTTGAACACCGGCACCCAAGGCGCGTCTTCCATGATCTTCATGTAGACGTCCGACCATTTTTCCAACCGCGCCTCCGCAGCATCGGGATCGGTCATGCTATCGGCCTCGGTGGCCATCGCATCGACCTCTTCGTTGCAGTACCACGACCAGTTCCAACCGCCCTGAACTGCACCAGCACAGCCCAAAATTGGGCCATAGAAGTTCGATGCATCGGGGAAGTCGGCAATCCACGCCATTCCGCCCGACCAGATCATCGGCGCTTGGTCTTCTTCACCGCCCGCAGCAATGACGCTGGCCTGCGCCAGCGATTGGATCGACGCGTCGATACCGATCTTGCTCAAGTCCTGCTGGATCGCCTGTGCGATACGCGGATTGGGGTCCGTGTTCATCACGTAGAGCTCTGTCTCGAACCCATCGGCGAAGCCCGCCTCAGCCAACATCTCTTTGGCTTTTTCCGGGTCATAGGCGTAGCCTTCATAACCTTCTGTATAGCCGGGCATGGAGGGGGGCAGCGGTTGGGTCGCAGGCACGGCGCGACCGTTAATCACTTGCGTGATCCGCTCTTTGTTGATCGCCATGTTCACCGCGCGACGCACATCCGCGTTGTCGAAGGGCGGCATCTTAGTGTTGAGGGTGATATAGCCGGTATGCAACTGGCCTCCTTCAACCACACGGGCCGCCTGCTCAGGATCATTCATGACCTCTTGGAATTTGGCCGGCGGGATGCCATCGCCGGGCACGTCCACTTCGCCGTTCTGAAGGCGCAGAAGTGCCACGATTGGCTCTTGGCCCACTTCAAAGGTCACGCGGTCGAGATAGGGCAGCCCTTCGCGCCAGTAGTCTTCGTTCTTTTCAAATACGAGGCGTTGGCCGATGGTCCACTCCCCCAGCTTAAACGCACCGGTGCCCATCGCGGTCTTGCCGAAATCGGCGCCCGCTTCTTCAACCGCTTCTTTCGCCACCACCGCGGCAAAGTTTAGGCCCATGACATGCAGGAAGGTTGCATCGGGGCGCGACAGAGTAATCTCCACAGTCAGCGGGTCGATGACTTTGACGCCCTCAAGGGTCTCGGTCTCACCGTTAGAGATCGCATCAAAGCCCGCGATGGAGGCAAAGAAACCTGCGCCCGGGCTTTGCGTTTTGGGGTTGGTGACCCGGTCGAGCGAATATTTGACGTCCTCAGCGGTCATCTCGCGGCCGTTGTGGAATTTCACGCCCTCGCGCAGTTTGAAGGTAAAGACCTTACCGTCCTCGGAAATCTCATAGCTCTCCGCCAGACCGGGGCGCAGGTCGGTGGTGCCGGGGGCATAGTCCATCAATCCGTCATAGAGCGATTTAATCATCGACCAGTTCTGCCAGTCATAGCCAATGGCCGGGTCCAGTGTGGCCACATCATCTTTGTAGGTGATCGTGATATTGCCGCCGGCTTTGGCGTTGGGGTCCATGTCGGAATGGCCGTCGGCAAACACCGTGCCCGGCAAGGCAAGCGCTGCGACCAGCGCCGTAGAGGTCAGGAACTTCTTCATTTTCGTCTCTCCTTGTTGGATCGTTTTTTGATTTAAGGTTTAGCGGACCTTGATCCGCGGGTCGGCAAACAGCGTGGCAATGTCGGCCACGAGATTGCCAAGCACGATGGCGCAGGCCGAAACCAGCGTGACGCCCATGATGATTGGAATGTCGACGCGCTGGATCGCTTGCCATGCAAGCTGACCGATGCCGGGCCAACCAAAGACAGATTCAACGATCACGATACCGCCCATAAAGATACCGATATCGATGCCGATCATCGCAATGACGGGCAGGATCGCATTGGGCAGCGCGTGGCGCAGCAGCACCCGCGCCCGCGACAGGCCTTTTGCATGGGCGGTGCGGATGAAGTCTTGGCGCAATACGTCGATCATCGAAGACCGCATCATACGGCTATACCAACCCGAGCCGAGGATACCCAAGGTCAGCGCGGGCAGCACCAGATGCGCGAAGGTGCCGTAGCCGCCGATAGGGAACCAACCCAGTTGGACCGCAAAAACATAAAGCAGCAAAAGCCCTACGACGAACTGCGGCGCGCTCACGCCAATAAAGGACGCGATCATCAGCGTGTTATCGGTGGTGGTGCCTCGGCGCAGGGCCGCGATAATGCCCATGCCCAACCCCAGCACCAGTTCCGCTGAAATCGCGCCGACCATCAACAAGAGCGTTGCAGGCAGACGCGCTGCAATCAGCGCGCTCACCTCGGTTTTCTGCAGGTAAGACCGGCCCAGGTCGAACTGTAGAAGGTCCATCAGGTAGCGCCAGTATTGCACGATGAAGGGCTGATCGAGGCCCAATTGCTCACGGATGTTCGCGACGGTCTGTGCGGTCGCGGACCGTCCGGCGATCTGGCGCACCGGATCGGAGGGCAGCAGATAGAGCAACGCGAAGGTGATGAAGGACACCCCCAGAAGGATCATGGCGGATTGCAGCAAACGGCGGCCGAGGAAATTGATCATTGGTCCTGCCCTCTTTGTGTCGGGTCGAGCACATCGCGGAGCGCATCACCCACAAGGTTGAAAGCCAGCGCCAAAATCACGATGGCCAAACCTGGAAAGAACACGAGCCAAGGCGCGGCCTGGAAATAGGTCTGGTTCTCAAAAATAATGTTGCCCCAGCTCGGTGTGGGCGGCTGCACACCGACCCCGAGATAGCTAAGCGTCGCCTCCAACAGCACAGTGGTGGAGATGCCAAGCGTGCCCCAGACAATGATCATCGGCACCAGATGCGGCAGAATATGGCGAAACAAAATGCGCAGATGCCCCGCGCCCAAAGTCTTTTCTGCGGCAATGAACTCACGCTGCGACAAGGATGACGTCTCGGTATAAATTACCCGCGCGGTCTGCACCCAGTTCACCGTGGCAATCACCAACGCCACGATCCACAACGACGGCTGGAAGATCGCCGCAAGGCAGATCGCCAGCAACAGCGCCGGAAAGGCCATCATCAGGTCCGTAAGCCGCATCAGCGCACTCCCAATGAAGCCGCGGAAATAGCCCGCCGTAATGCCGATCAGGGTTCCGATCACCAGTGCCACCCCATTCGCCACCAGCCCGATAATCAGCGATGTGCGCGCCCCGTATAGGATGCGGGCCAACAGATCGCGCCCCAACAGGTCCGTCCCCAGTGGAAACTGCGCTCCCGGTGGCATCGGCGCGCCCTGTAGCGTCAGCCCGTCAAACATCTGGTCATTGGGCTCATAGGGTGTGAGCCACGGCGCAAAGATCGCCCCAAAGAAGGTCAGCGCAATTAACGCAAGACCAA
This sequence comes from Sulfitobacter sp. OXR-159, assembly GCF_034377145.1. NCBI lineage: Bacteria > Pseudomonadati > Pseudomonadota > Alphaproteobacteria > Rhodobacterales > Roseobacteraceae > Sulfitobacter > Sulfitobacter sp. OXR-159. Next base: position 160,514 of record NZ_CP139709.1, on the reverse strand, counting down.
TGAGCGCCAGTTTACGGCGGCGCAGACGGGTCCATACCGAGGGTGCAGCACTGCGCAGGGTGGCAGGTTCAATTGCAGTCACGCAAATTTCCTTCGTCTTTAGCATTTTCGACAATGCGCAGCGCGGCATCCTCAACATTGATGCGCCAAGCCATCGCCATTTGGCGCAGCTGGTCATAAGCGGCGTCTTGGGATTTGCCATGCGCCGACAGCAATGCCACGGCCTGCACCACGGTTTGACGCGCGGATACGCGATGGCGCAGTTGCTTGATCTCAGCGTTCAGGCTTTGGCGCAGTTCAAACGAATGATGCGCCATCAGCAGCGCTGAGAAGGCACCACTTGATCCCACCGGTTTGAGCAGCAATGCATCTGCGCCCATGCGCGCGGCCCATTCAATCCGCCCGGGCGCTTCGGACCCGACGAGGGCGATCATTGGCATCGGGGCTTGGCCCGGCTCCCAAGGAAACTGCGCGTCATAGCCCATGTCTGTATCGTAAAAGACAAAATCCGCCGTAATGGCCCAAGCTGGAAGGTCTGGCCAGGCATGGATAACCCTCAGACCGATCGCCTTGAGTTGGCGCAATAGGGCCGCAGCATGATCGGGCACGGGATGCACGACTAAGGCGCAGGCCTGATCGAGATTGGGGATACCAAGAAGACCCGCCATCAGGACACGACGCTCAGGCGGGGGCGGTCAATACGCGGGTGGCGCGCGGGCCGGGTCAGATAGGGATCAGGCGCCACGTCCGACCAATGGTGCAACACTTTGAAAACCCCATCACGCACCTGTGCCACATCAACCTCAAGCGTGCTGTGATGGGTTGCGGGATCTATTCCAAAAAGATCGCCCTGTTCGGCGATAAAACTTTCAAAGGGTTGTTCGCCTTGGGCCACGAGCATCGCCGCCAAGGTATGCACAGATTGGCGCGAGATATTCTCAAATGAGGAATCCCGTCCCCCCTCGCTTTGAGAGGCACAAAAGTGCGGCCCCACTGACACCAGCCCTTCAGCCGCATCCCCCAAGAGCGGGAGCTCTGCCTCTGTCAGGTTGCACGACACCACCGGGCATTGCTCTGCACAAAAATGCGGATCGCGCCGACCTAGGTCGGCATAGGCGCGCAGAAAAGCATAGGAGCTGGCACCCACCAATGAGTTCAGGATGAACCGGGGCCGCAGGCTTTCGATCTCAGCGATCAACGTCGCGACGTCTTCCTCGCCCAAGGGCAGATAGCGTTCGCCCAGAACCTGCCCGCCGGCGTCTTCAACCCTCATCCGCGCCACACGGCAGGTTTCCCAGCCCCAGATATAGTTCGAGCCGATCAGATACGGCATGGTGTCGAAGTTGCCGAAACACCAGCTTAGCAAAGGCAACAGATGCTGGTTCGCGCAGGCATGATTGTAGATCACCCTGTTTGACGTTTCGAACCCCTCGAAGGGAAGGTTGTACCAAAGCATCGCATTGGTCCGGTCTAGCGTGGGGATTACCTCTTTGCGCGAAGATGAGGTCACACAGCCAAAAACGTGACGCGCTTTTGAACTTTCCAGAATCTCAGCACAAAGCGGTGCATAGCGCTCCAACTGCCCCTTGGGGTCTCGAACAATAGGCTGGAAACGGATGGGATTGGAGGGATCGGCGTTGATCTCCTCAACCCCAGCGAGCGTCCCGCGCAGAACCGCCTGCGATATAGCCGCATAGGTGCCCGAACTTGAATAGAGCACGCCAAGATCAACGCTTCGCTTCACTTTTACCCCAAAAACAAAAAAAGCCCCACGCGCACTGAGAAGTGCGACATGAGGCCCGAATGCCATGCGGATGTATCCGCTTTGTCGACTTGCTATCTTGAAGGGTGCGATATGTCGAGAAAAAAATGGAATTTTGAAACTAAGTTCCACCCCCATGCCCGTTTTGGGTCAATTGTTACCCTATAGGCTCAAAGGATGGGCTTTGCCTTTGACAAGACGCCTAGAGAGCCAATCCCCCTTGCAGATTGCCCGCTTCCAAATCTTGCAAGCCGCGCAAGGCATCTCTCAGTCGCCCTAAGCAAAACAGCCTTAAAACGAATGTCAGCGGGTCGTGGTAAACAGCAGGGACTTCGACAAACATCACCAAACCCCTTGCGCACTGCAGGGTCACGCCTGAGCGCCTCCCTTTATAGTTGAACCCCCAGCGACGAGATGCCACTCAAGACGTCATATACCATTAAAGAAAGACATTAAGATTTATGAAGCCGTTCAGATTTTTGACGCTCGCCTCCTGCCTGGCCACCATGCTGGCCACCGGCGCCCACGCACAGAGCCCCGAAATCAATTTCCTCGGGGCCGGCAAGCAAATCGTATGGTATCAAGATATTGCTCTAACAGAGGTGCAGCAAAGCCAGTTCGACAAAATCAGCAAAGATATCGACTATTTTGGTGGCTTCGCGCTGAACACGGAAAACGGAGCCTGGGGATATACGACCGGCTTCTTCTCGCAAGATCTCGCAGAGCAAGCCGCCGTCAAAATTTGTGAAGGTAACGCAAGAGGCCGGCCCTGCACGCTGGTGGCTGCCGTCTTGCCGGCAACTGTGGCCCCCGGCACAAGGAATGCCTTTGGCTTTAATAAGTACAAAGAAAAGTACTACAAAAGTGAGTTCCTCCCAGAGGTGAAGCGCCAAAAATCAGGCAGATATGCCGCCTTTGCGATCGGCAGCCGCGCCTTAGGCTACGACACCAATGCCAAATCCGCCGATGTCGCAAAGCTTAAAGCGCGTCGAAACTGCGAAAAAGCGGAAGCTTGGAACAGAAAAAAATCTGAGATTTCCGTGAGGAACGCGATCTCAGCGATGGACGGCCAAAAATGCAGAGTGATCGAAGTGATTGGCCCCTCATAAGGGCTTCTGTGGTTGCCGTCCGTGATGCAAGAAGTTTTTCAATCTGCGTGAGTTGGTGATCGAGTGCGAGCTTCTGTCAGGCCTTTGAGTGCGGCGTTACCAGAAGCCGCTGGCCGGGATGGTGATCTGCGGATCGAGGCCAGACCTAAACAACGAGCTTTGACGCTCTTCCCCTTATCCTGGTTTTCCCGATCCAGATCTGTTCGATCATTTTGCCCATTCAGGTCGTTGACTTCTTACACCTCCTTCACCGACGTTGCTCAGCCCTGTGCTACAGTATGGTCATGCAGCGACAGTCTGCGTCGGATCCCGATAACTCTCCTTCGTCATTTGCATTGCCCAGAGGGCGCGGGCCATCTTGTTGGCCAGCGCAACCGCGACCAGCATTTTTGGCTTGCGCGCAAGCATGCGTTCCAGCCAGGACCCTTTGGGTATGGATTTGCGGCCTAACCTGCTCAAGCGTGACATCGCGCCGATGATCAGAAGGCGCCTGATGTCAGACTGTCCTGCCTTCGACATGCGCCCCAGACGGGGTTTGCCGCCGGATGAATGCTGTCGCGGCACGAGTCCCAACCAGGCCGCAAAGTCGCGGCCCCGGGCGAATGTCTCCAGTGGTGGAGCAAACGCCTCAATGGCGAGGGCGCTTAGAGGGCCAACCCCCGGCATCGTCTGAAGACGTTTGGCCGTTTCCGTCTCCGTGGACAACGCTTTGATCCGCTTTAACTTGGCCGCGATCCGTACCGTGGTCTCTTCGATCAGTTCCAAAAGGTCTCGACATTCCTGGCGGACTAGGTCCGGAAGATCGCAATTTGGGTCCTCAAGGATCTCATACCCGCGGCTCACATTCCCGATGCCCTGCGGGATAGTGTGCCCGAACTCGTAGAGGATTGATCGTAGACTGTTTACCAGCTCGGTGCGCTGGTTCACCAAACGCTCCCGGTTCCGGAACAGGATCGCACGGGCCTGTTGTTTCTTGGTCTTGGGCGGAACAAACCTCATCTCCGGCCGCTGCGCGGCGATGACGATAGCTTCAGCATCCGCAGCATCATTCTTCTGGCGTTTCACAAATGGTTTCACATACTGCGGTGCGATCAGTTTCACCTCGTGACCCATCCCGGACAACACTCGCGCCCAGTAGCTGGCACTGCCGCAGGCCTCCATGACGATCACGGCAGGCGGTTGCGTAGAAAGAAACGCGCGAAACTGTGGCCGGGACAGCTTCTTGCGAAATTTCAACTGCCCGGTCATGCTGGCCCCATGAAGATGGAAAACATTCTTCGCCAGGTCCACTCCGATCATTGTATCTATCATTAGCCGTCCTTTCCTTCTTGTGGCTTTGAACACCACGACCTTGGCACATTGCGATGCCGTTTGGGGAGGACGGCAACCACCCCATCTATTCACCCATGGGCAGCCTCGCAGTCTCACAACCTCGCGTGGTGCCTTCGTCTTCGGGGGCCGCAAACTGTGTTACAGAAGGGCTGAATAATGGAAGATGACGACATCGGCGGCGCCGAGCCCTGCCTGGCTCATCTTTTGGTCGACGGGCACCCTGTCGACCCTGAAACACTGCGGGATGTGGCAAGGTTTCGGACAGCAGAACGCGCCCGTTTGATGAAGGCACGGCAGAAACTATCCGTAGCGGAACATGCCGCGGCGTCCGCAAAGTTAACCGCTATGCTAGAGACACGGATCTCTTCGCAGCAAGGCATGAGGATCGCTGTCTACTGGCCAATTCGCGCAGAGCCGGACCTGCGCGATTGGATGGCAAAGGCGCACACCGCCGGTGCCGCTATCCTATTGCCGGTCGTCACGGAAAAACACGCCCCCTTGAGCTTTCGCAGCTGGCAGCCAGGCTGCGCAATGCGCCGCGGTGTCTGGAACATTCCGGTACCCGCAAGCGGCGCGGAAGCGGTGCCGGACGTTGTGATCTCGCCCCTGTTGGGCGTGGACGAAACCTGTTTCCGGCTTGGCAATGGCGGGGGATATTACGACCGAACCTTGGCACGCCTTGATCCCCGACCAAAGGTTATCGGCGTCGGATTTTCCCATTGCCTCATGCCAACAATTTTTCCGATGCCATGGGATATCCCAATGGACAGTGTCATCCTTTCTGATGGAACAGTGTTTGATCGGCCATAGCTTAGCGCAGTTCAAAAGCTGACACTTTTCAACACCAACCCCCTCCTAGCTCTTGCGGTACTGTTACAAAAAATCGAGGCAAATATGATCCGGGTTATTGCGATATTTTTAGCCACCGTGGCCTCTCAGACATGGGCGGAGGGCAGCAGCAACTATTCTGATCCCACCCCCAAAGCCATCGATTGGCTCTTAGCCCATCCCTCCACAGCCCCTCAATTTGACGAAGTTTTTGGGCCGGGTAAGGCTGCAGAATTTCTTTCCAAAAAGGCCGACCCCCTAAAAGAAGTAGCGCCACCAAAGGGTCCATTTGTAATCTCATCCGCAGAAAAAACCCTTTGGATGGCAGACCCAATCTCAGGGCGTGTCCGCTTTTGCACAACAGACGGGCTAAAGAAACCGCCTGTATGCTCGCCTTGGTCCCAATGAAAACCATACTGATAGCCCCTCAGAAAGACGGCAGCAAAAAACCACGCCAGCTGCAACCTGTGCGTCGCCGCCGCTCTGGATAGCAGGCAGGTGCTTTGCCTCGGTCTGGACCGACAAACGTTTGCCAATTGCGAAACACCAAGGCACAAAATACGGCAAAATTACGACACCGTTTCACAGACAGCGACAATCCCCCTACCCTGCTTGACGGGCTTCCTTCAGCAAGGATAGCCTCTCCTTAAAATGTCTTTTCGAAGTGAAAGGCGTCATCGCGGCACTGCTTAAGGGGTTCGCCCTTTCGCAGTCCGGCGGGAGTCCACCCCACGGGCAGAAGGTTTTCGCCCGCTTTGCAGCCCTGGCCGCGACGAGGGAAGTACAATGATCGCAACAGACCGGACCAAGGGACTTCAATGGGATTGCGCCATCGGTTTGACACCCGCAAAAGCCAGCGAAGCCCCCGGACCGAAAGCTGCGCTGGTTCCAGACACGCTGCATGACTGCGACCAGATCGCCGTAATCTATGACAAGGGCCAGGCCCCGCCGCGGATCACCATAGCGCGGGTGTCGAGCTCGGTTCATAAGGTTTTGGCGGACGGGGTCGCCGTGGCGGTGGTCGCGCAGGCCAATGGTTCGGCGCCTTTGGCAAGAGATGTGCTTTTGGTCGAGCGTAGCTGCTAGCGCTTACCGCCCCTAAAACCTCGGGCTGCAATTTTGGATAAAGACTGTAATCCCGTCGGCGAGCCCTGCGATTTACCGCAGTTCCCCTGCGCATCGACCTCCAACTCATATTGCCTCAAGGCGCGCGGATCGTTTTTCTGTGCCACAGCATAGACCGCTATGGGACCGGCGGACAATGCGCGCGCGATCAAGTCAGCATCCGCTTTATCGCCTGCAAGATGCAGTATCAGAGCACCGGTCAGCCAGTTGGCCCGCCGTCAATCGCAGAGGCAAAGTCCCCTTCGCCTTCAGTGTTATCTGCAAGGTCGGAACTGGTGGGCTGCGGTCCAGACATCTCTAATGAACGCAGCAAAGGCAGCATTTCCTCAGGCATATCATTCAGCGCCTCGGCGTCAAAATCGACCCCCCTCACCCATCCCCCTTCCAGGGCCTGCTTTAGAACAGGCACAATCTGCGGCACCAAGGAAGGGACGCAAAGCAGCCTGCACGTGGGGCGCCGCCCCGTCGCTGATGGGGTGGGTCTATTGCCCACCTTCGCAATGCAAAGCTCCAGCCTGGGGGGCCAGCAATAAGAGCCCTCAAAGAACTGTAGCCTCACTTCGGCGCTGCACTCTCTTTTTTGAACTTCCGTCCTGAGATAGTTCAGGAGCCCTGCTCGGCTGTTTGGGGCTGCGGGCCGCCCCACCATGCGTGCAGATCGCTCAACAACTGCATCTGCAGAACCTGCTGTTGGCTGAGGATCTCCAATCTGCGTTCCAATGCCAGCGGAACCTCGCGCCGCTCCGCGTTCATCATGTTTACCGTGCGCTCCAACGCATTGGCGATTTGATCCAGCGCGTCGACCACGCTCTTCAGACGGTCCGTGGTTTCGTCGTAGCTGCCCTCCAAAAGCGCGTGCAGCGGATAGATCAGCCCCGCCAACTCTCTCAGCTGCAATTCTATTTGCTTCATTGGGTCTAAGGGCGTGGGGTGATGTTCCATTGTAAACCTCCAAGGCTTCCTGTGTATGTGCGAGGGTTCTTAAAAGACTGTCGGGAATTGCCGCAGAAATACGCTTCAGCAGCATGCGGGACCGAATGATCCTCACCAACTGCGAGACCCGGGTACTTATCGCCGCGATCAGCCCTTTGGCAGGAAGGGTCTCAACAAGCTGTTTAAAGTCGTCACAGACTCTTCTTGCTGTTGAAGCTGCAGCGTCAAAGCGTCGATCTTCGCGTCCAACGCTTTGTCGCGCGCCAATGCCGTCAAGTTCATCTGCTCCACCATATCGAGCAAAGCGCGTTCCATCGGTGTCAATCTCGAAGTCATGGCGGCTGTCTCCCGTGAGGCTATTCAAATGGTGTTTCATTGGAATCATGAGGGGCTCATCCCCGGGCTTCACGATCTCATAGTGGCTCGCCGCAAAGGTTTTGACGGGCCATCTGTTCACCCCATAGCGGCTCCGATTAAAGGCAGCGCGCCGGTTCCAAAGCCTCTGAACCCGGTCTGGCGCAGTGCGAAGCCTGCGCTGCCGTGCCGCGCGCGCGATCTCGATAGCCTCTTGTCCAGGCGTCGGCGCGCCTTGCCCGAAGCTCTCTTCAAAAACGACGCCCTTCAACTTGAAGCGTGCCGATGGCGCCGCATCCGCAGGCCCAATGGTAACCGACGTAGAGGTTGCCCCATGCAGGATCAGACCCGTATCCTCTAGGCGCGCTTGAAGCCAATTCAGCAGGCTTGAACGATCGGTGATGACGCCCGCCGATGTTTGCTCAAACACCTCTTGCGTGATCTGTTCACGAAGGCCTTCTTTAAGCGGCCCTCCCGCACGACGCGTTTCGGCGGCAACTTTCAGCATCCAATTGGGCAAGACCAGCTCTCTGCGCCGGTCAGGGCATTCTGGCTCCGCCCAATCGAACCGGTGGTTCAGAAGGTCACGGACCGCATCCCAACTCGCATGGGTTTTCTCGGGAGGGGCCGGATTGAAGCCCCGCTGCTTGCCATCAGGCCCCATGATCCAGCGCGGGATCGCAACATTGATTTCCAAAGCGCCTGTATGCGTATGGGTGGTCGCATAGACCGGCGGACGTGCTTGGCGCGGGATGCCGGCAAGCGCCATCTCCAACAAAAGTTTCAGAGCGAGGTCGGCCTTAAAACGCGCGTCAGTGTTCCCCGCATTGAAGGCATCCACATCAATGTCACTGGCCGCAAAGCTCATGACACATGAGGCGTAGCGGTGGACACAGCCGCTAGACCCGATCGCCATGCGCAATTGGGTCGCATCTCCAAACAAGATTTCCGGCGCAGGGCGGCGCCGCACAGGTGCGCGCCGCCCATCGGAAAGGCGTTTGATAACCGTTTCGGCATCCATATAATTGCTCAAGGCACGCGGCCCATCGGCCTTACCTGCGGTGCCGCTGTGAGAGGACCAGGCAATCAGCATGGCGCGGCCTTCGCGTGATCTACGGGGTCCAGCTGCCGCGGCCCTTGCCATGGCATGACCTGGCTTCGGATCAAACGCTCAATCTCCAGCAGTGATGCTGCAATCTCTAGGCGCCCGGCAAGTTCGTCGCACGCCTCCGCAGTCCTGGGCTCTTGAGGGATCGATCTTGCGATCAGTCCCAGCTGCTCAGTGACAACGTTCAAAAGCTGAATGTTGCGACGCCAGTCGCTACGGTTGCTCACCTGGTTCTTTGCATGAAGCGCGACAAGGTAGCGGCTTACTGAAAGGTCAGCCTTCTTCGCTTTGGATTGGATCGACGCACGCTCTGCAGGTGTGACATAGAGCGCATCCCATCGTTGGCGGCGGTCTGAGGGGTCTTTTTGGGGCCGGGGCATGGCGGGTCTTTCTGCTGCGGAATTTGCGTTTTACCCCCGCGGTGCGAGGAGCCTTGCTGCCAGACCTATTCAGCAAGATCGCACTTCCAAAGCACTTACGCCCCATCCCGCCGCACCCTCTGCGCACCTGTCTGCACTTGCAGCGCACCACAAGCGCATCACAAGCGCATTAGCAGTGCCCCACCCCTCAGGTCTATGAATTCAAAGGGGGTTTTCCACAGCTTAATGCATTCAGGCGCATTCTGGTGCTCAAAATTTTCAGCCGATCACCGTATTATGGTGAGGAGAATTTTACGTAGATCGAGCAAATGCCATGACACATATCAACGACGCCGAAATCGCTTGCGGCCTGAAACAGCGGGCCCAAGAGGCCGCAAAATCCCCTGAACGGTCCCTTCTGGAACGCGTTATCGCGCTGCGCAAAACAATCCTGGAATTGCGCGACAAAGGCCATGCCACCAGCCAGATCAAAAAATGGCTTGGCGAGCAACACCTCCATATCGCTGAAGGGACGCTGCGCAATTACATCGCGCGGATCGTTTCGGCTGAACGCCAAGCGCGCGATGAAGGCATTCAGGAGACCAGCGACGCGGATATCCTGCGCATCTGTAAAGGGATCGTACGGGCCAAGATCGCGCCTCCGAACAGCAATGAGCTGCGCGCCGATCATCTCCCCAGCCCCCCTGCCCCGCGCCAAAGCGCGCCCATGCCCGCAAAAAAGACCCCGCCCTCCCCTTCTTCTTCCACGTTCACGCCAAGACCCGACAACGAACTCTAAACATAGAAAGACGCCCCCATGCCTAATCTCCCCACCCCCGCAGCCACACTGTTGATGACCACCTCTTTGAAAGGAGGCACCGGCAAAAGCCTCTTTGCTTGCGCGCTTCTTGATCACCTGCGCACCCAGGGCCACCCTACCGGCGCATATGACGGCGACGGCGCCATCGGAACGCTCTCGGCCATGCATGCGACCCGCGAGGGCGGCATGATGAGCGCGTCTCAGGATCCGTTGACGGGCGTCTTGGCCTACAATGTGCGCGAAGAAAGTCGTGACACGCTGATCCAGTCCGCTGAGCATCATAAAGGGACGAACCTGCATGATCTCGCCGGAGGGGCGCTCGCGGATCTCAAGCGTATCTTTGATGACCAGGGCGGCCTGGAAAACCTCTTCGCGGTTTTTGCAGACCTCAATATCTACCCCGTCTTTTGCCATCTCATCACCCCCGACAAGGCCACCGTTGAATCCGTCGCTGTCCATCTGGACATGATCGAGGGCCTGGGTGAGCTTGGTCGCATCGCCGGACATATTGCGATCCTGAACCAGCGCGGTCTGCTGCAGAAAGATGACTACCCCTTCTGGTATGGGATCAAACATAAAGACGGGCATGAAGCCGGCGGCAAGACCCGCGGCCGTCTCTTGGCCCAAGGCGGCGCGGAAATGGTCTTGCCGCATATGAATGAACGGACGCTCGCCCTTACGAAAAATCTCAACATGCCGTTCTCTGAGGCAATCCATACCCCCAAGCTCGATCTGGTCGACCGCCAGCGTATCCGTCAGTTCACGACCGCCTTCACAAACGCAATCACCCCCGAAGTGGGCGCGATCTTGGGGGTGCAAAATGCCTGACCGTCCCCATGATAGGCTCGATCATTTCTTGAACGCATACAGCTTGACCGACGCGCAGCGCGCTGACATCCGCGGCCGGGTTTATCACGCCGGCCATAATCCCGATGATCCTTTGGCAATTCTGACCGCTCAGGATGCGATCATGGAAGGGCGCGGCACCGAGGTTATGGCCGCTCTTGAAAAACTGCCGCGCCAGCTTGAAGGCGTAACCGCCACCCTGGCCAAAAAAATCACCGGCAAGGTCACCGCTGATATCAATAAACGCAATGCAGCGCTGCAGGCCGGGCTGAGCCAGCAGATGAACACCCTCATAGATGAGACCCTTAAGCGCTCAGCCGCAAGGGCTGACATCCGCAATCTCACGCGGGCCGCGCTACATATTGGGTTGATCTGCGTGATGCTCGGCGGGTTGGCGGGCCTGTTTGGCTACGCCCTCGGGAAACAAGAAGTGCATGATCTCGACCCGCAATATGCACATGTTCTTCCGCGCGCCGATGCCTCTACCTGGTTGGCCCTCATTGAAAGCAACCCGAACATCGACGACACCCTTTGGGAACATTGTCACAATGGCGGGCCCCAAAGCTATCTGGCCGAAGACAACCGCGCGGTCTGTGCCGTGCCCTTGTGGATGGCCCCGGAACGCCAGCACTCCAGCCCCAAGCCCCCCTATTTGACAACCCTTTCGAGCCTCATCCCTGCGCGGACCTCCACATGGGTACTGCTTTGCATCACCTTGTGCATCGGGGTGCTTCTTGGCGGAGCCACAAAAGGACGGACACCCTGGTTTAAATAGGAAGACCTGGACTAGCTTTTGGGGGCGCAGCGCTCGCCGGCGGGCGACGCGTAGCGAGCCGAGAGCACCTGATGAAACCATCCGGATCAAGGCAGACCAACCGCATCTCAAAAAAACTTGCGCCTCCTTCCTTGCGAAAAAATTGAGGGCCAGCAGGGCAAAATGGCGCCGCTTCAACACCTTAGGCCGCAATATCGCTTCCTGAAAAATGATAAGCCATTGAAAAGTATGTATTTTTCATGTTGCACCGTCGGCTTTTCGTCGGTTAACTCATTCTAAAGGGGCACAATCCCCTCGAAAAAATCCGCATCTTAACCCCTCCGCGCACCACGGTGACGGGCTCTTGGCCCGCGGCCGGCGCACGCCCGCATAAGAGAATGACAATGCCCGAGCATCTTGAAGACCTCGATGTTTTGATCTGGCTACCAGGTCAGCCCGAAGCGGTGCTTGCAGGTCAGGTGCGCTCTGAAGGTGCCTCGACATCATTCGTCTACGACCCCGGCTATCTCCTTCTGAAACACGCCATACCAATATTCCAAGCAGACCTGCCTCTCATCCATCGCAAACATTACCCGGCAGAACCGCACCAGCTTGCACCCAGTCTGAGAGACGCTCTGCCAGATAGATGGGGGCGTCGCGCCATTGCCGCCAAACTCAGCAATCCACCCAGGCCCAGGGTCCGCGAAGACGACCTTGATGACATCACCGTCATGCTTGGCTCGAACTCGGACCGCATCGGCGCCTTAGAATTCCAGCGCAAAGGCCACACCCTATCTCAAAGGGCCGATGACACAATCGCTCTGGGAGAACTGTTCCGCCTCTCGCAGCAGATTGAGCGGGGCGAAGCGATCTCACAAGACCTGATGCGCTTGATCCCGCACTGCGCATCCGTGGGCGGGGCCAGGCCAAAAGCCCTCTATACCCAAGCAGAAACCGGCAGAAAATATATCGCCAAATTCCCAGCCGAAGACGACACTTATCCGGTCATCGCCGGCGAATACATAGCGATGAGGCTGGCGGCCTTAGCAGGCCTCAACGTGGCACCGGTGGCAATCGCCAAACTGGGCAAGGTGGATGTTTTGCTCGTAGAGAGGTTCGACCGCAAGCCTCACCCTGACGGCAGCCAGACGCGCCGGGCCATGGTCAGCGCGCTGACATGGACCCAGGAAACGGAAATCTCTGCGCATCACATCTCCTATGGCGAACTGGCTCAAATTATCGAAACCCAATTCCGCGATCCACAGCGCGATCAGGTGGAAATGCTCAAAAGGCTCGCCTTCAATATCCTCGTCGGCAACTCAGACGATCATGCCCGAAACCACGCAGCGTTCACCAACGGACGGTCTCTCGAGTTGACACCAGCCTATGATATCGCGCCGCAACGCCGCACATCCCATGAAGCAGGGCAAGCGATGACACTGGCAAATGGCTCCCGCGCAGCGCAATTGCGAAACGCCGCCGCGATTGCCCCCTTGTTCGGCATCAGCAACAAGCAGTTCCGCCAAATCGTTGATCAACAGGTAGAAACGATAGTTGCGGCCTGGTCAGATGCCTGCGATGCGGCCTGTCTTGCACAAAAAGACCGAGACGCTTTTGCCGGAAGGCAAGTGTTCAACCCATATGCATTCGAAGGTTTTGGGCCGGTTCCCGAACTCCCTTCACCGCGCGCGTTCTAGTGGAAGCCTGTCATGTCTGTTCTTGTTCTCGCCGACCTACATCTTGATCGCTGGCTCAATGAGGGCCGCGATCCGTTTGCCGCCCTCGATCCCGATCTATTAGCCTCTCTTGATGCACTCTTCCTAGCAGGTGATGTTACCAACAAACCAAAAGTACGCTGGCCAAAAGCCTTTGTGCATATCGGAAAATACATCGATCTCAGACGTGTGCATGTCGTCCCAGGCAACCATGATTACTACGATTTTGTCCTCGATGATGAACCCAGGCTCGCCAAACTCTGCTTTGAGCATGGCCCCCATCTCGCACAAAAAGCAGTATATCTTAACGGGGACCTCAGAATCCTAAGCTGCACGCTGTGGACGGACTTCCAGCTGCATGGCGATCCGACCACAGCCATGAAGGTCGCGCAGACCACTATGAATGACTACCTATACATCCGCCTCAAAGATGCGGGATATCGGCGGATACGACCCCTAGATACGGCAAATATCCATTCAGACCATCGTATGTGGTTAGAGGAACAGTTGGCCGAGCCATTTGTCGGCCGGACAATGGTGGTCACCCACCATTGTCCGCACCCCGCTCTCGTTTCCAGCGCCCATCAAAATAGCGATCCAGCCTATGCCTCTGATTTGCGCTCTCTGATCGAAACCGCTCAGCCTGAGGCCTGGCTCTTCGGGCATACGCATGTCCGTGCGGAAGCGACTACCGGCCGGACCACCCTACGCAACGTCTCGCTTGGATACCCCCGCGAGGTGCAACCAGCAGAAGAGGCCAAGTTCCTCCTCAGGGGTCTTATTGACCTCAGATCTTCAGCAGGAGAGCCGAAATGATCAGCATGGCTGTTGCTGAACAACGGACCGGGCACCTGTTCACCTCCCCTGCGCCACCGAAAGGAGGGGGCTGTAAAGTGTTGGGAACGATCCCCCTACCCTATCAGGCTACCCACCCTCGCAAAGCGAGGCCCTATCCGATGCGGAGACGTGTAATTCAACATGCCAAGGAACGATCATGAGTTTTGTAAGCCGAACCCAAGAGATGGAGATCCAGTTCAGCAAAGAGAACCTCGTGCCTCAAAGGGTTCACGTATCCTCCCTTAACCGCAGGGAGATCGGCAGAACCGGCTATGGTCTTTATTTGTTCTACAAAGACAGCCCTCCACATTTCGTCTACTTAGGTCTGTCAGAAAATATCGTTGAAAGGATAATTCAACAGCGACGACTGCGGCAAAACTATAGCTACGTTCTAATTTATCGCCTTAGTGGCTATGTGGAGTTCGAAATTCTAAAAGAGCTAGAGATTCGTGCGCTGCGGCAAGCATGGAAGTGCTGGCCTTGGGCAAAGTGGAGCAACGAGAGAAGCCTCTGGGTCAAAGGCCACGATGCTTATAGCTACTCGGCAAACCCGGCCATGTCTATGCTTCTGCAAAGCATCCTCTTCGATGCCGAGGGATACATTGAAAGCGCCCGGCACTTCGACCCAACCCCTACCCGCCAGACAAGGGTCACACATCAGATCGGATCTGAAAGGGAAGATAGTTTTGCCATAGCGTCTTCGGCAGGCCGGGGGATAACAATTTTGAAAGGATCGCGACTGCCTAAGTCGATAAAGCGGCGTTCAGACATAGATGGACGCCTGTCGCGTAGTATGGATAAAGCCGTATCCCTCTGGCGCCTAGGAATTCTAGATCGCTGGAGATGGACGGTAAAACGCGATGACGGGATTTACTTTACCCAAGACTACCGCTGCAAAAGTCGAGCCGAAGCGGCTTCCATAATCAGCCTAAGCGACCGACCAGCAACCGACTGGAAGGTCCACAAAGGTTGATTCCGAGGGCGGTACCGAAATCGTCCGTAGCTTCCAAGACGCCATCGTCGCGACACCCGCAAGCTAAAGCCTAGGCGCGGCCCTGCAACGAGGCCGCACCGATCTGGACCTGCCACGCTTTAGTGCTGCCCCAAGTGCTCGTTTATGCCACTTTCCGTTCGAAAGCGATGGGGCTTTTCCAGCCCAGTGCTGAGTGCCTTCGGCGCGAATTGTAGGAGCTGTTGATATACTGGAAGATGGCCAGCTCTGCTTCTCGGCGGGTCTTCCACGACTTTCGCCGAATCAGTTCCGCCTTGATCGTTTTGAAGAAGGTTTCGTCCGCCGAGTTATCATAGCAGTTGCCTTTGCCGCTCATGGATACTTGGAAGCCGTGTTGACGCAGCAGTTTCTGATAATCGTGCGAACACTATTAGCTACCCCTGTCCGTGTGGTGAATGCAGCCCTTGGGCGGCGCTGCCGCAGGGCGACAGCCATCCTCAATGCCCGGATCGCCAAGTCACGTTTCATGCGATAGCTCACCGCCCAACCGATCACCCGCCGTGAATGCAGATCAAGAATGACAGTCAGGTAGAGCCACCCTTCACGCGTCCAGACATAGCCGATGTCACCGGCCCACTTCTGGTTTGGTTTATTGGCATGGAAGTCCCGGTTCAGCAGGTTTGGGGCGATGTTGGAGACGTGGTTGCTGTCGGTCGTCACCTTGTATCTCTTCGACCGTCAACCCGTATGCCATTCTCACGCATCAGCCGACCGACGCGACGGTGCCGAACGTTCCAGCCAAGCTCTTTCAGCTCTTCGGTCATTCGCGGCCTGTCGTAGCTGCCCAGGCTGAGGCGGGATTGTTCCTTGATGTGGGCCAGGACAACCATGTCAGTCCGTTGCCTTTGGCTGGCCGGGCGGCTGCGATATGCGCGCAGACTACGAGCGCTGACATCCAGAACCTGACAAAGGCGGTTGGTTGGGAATTCGCAGCCATGCTCTTCGATAAACCGGAACCACATGTTTTTTGGCTCGCGAAGAAGGCTGTGGCTTTTTTTAAGATATTCCTCTCCTCCTTGAGAATGGGGTTCTCACGGCGAAGTCGCTCATTCTCACGGGCAAGATCCAAGTTCTGGTCTGGCACAACATCAGTGTCACGATGCGCCGTAACCCATTTGTTCAAGGTCGATAGGCCAACCCCTAAATCCGATGCCACCTGCTTGCGTGTTAGGCCACTAGTCAGCGCGATCCGGGCCGCGTCAACTCGGAACTCGTTCGTTCGTTTCAGTCCCATAGTTCGTCTCCTTTGCTGCAATAAATGCTATCAAAGGAGCGGCATCAAACCGCGACACGCCCATTCCGCTTGTATCAGTTGCGCGGCGGCACCGTGATAGCCATCGCATCCGGGTATGTTTTCATCCGGGAAATGGTTGCGCTTTAGCTCACGGAATATCATTGATCTGCAGCGCTTCATGACGCGCGCCATCTCATCGACAGGCACCTTTGCATGCCTCCAGCGTTCTATCTCGCGTCGTTCTGTGATACTCAGTTGGCTGTAAACGGCTCCCATACCGATTCCTCCCGTTAGATAAACTACTGTTTTGTACAGAGAGTCGCACTTGAGGGTAGCGCGCGCCCGCTTGCCGTCCATTCGCCAATAACACGCGCGACCTATCATCACCCGATCCCCCCTTAACCGCTGCGGCTCCGAACGCGAAATCGCGGTCGCCATACGTTTCCTCGCCAGCGACCGCATCCTATGTCACCGGCCAGGTCGTTGCACCCGACGGCCGGTTCGACGCTACGGGCGTGGGCCTGCCTGCTTTGAGGGCTAACCGGCTACGCATAGGCGTGCTGTGAAGTTACAGTTTTCTCATCTCCCTTCCGCGGCCGCACCAAAATCAACGATTTGTAGATCGCCTGGCCACCTACGCTACCACTATGGCACTTCTGTGCCACTCAGATAAATCCGCCCGGCGCTGCCCCGTCGGACCATTTCCCGGTGGCGCAGCGCCAGTCTGCGAAGACAGCGTTAGCGCTCTTGCGATATCCCCTTCATCACGCGGGTCGAACCAAGGCGGCGCATCGCAGAAGATCACCGGCATCGCCTCGCTCCGAGGGCAAATCAATGGCGCACCCAACCGCTTCGCCTGAAGCGGTAGACTGCCAAAGCCCTAGTGCAGGCCCGCAAAGACAAATGCCAGCGCCCCTTAATAGAGCCCCCGTAGATCGCAGTCCGAGACTCGGCCGCGGGCTCTGACCCGATCCCCCGCATGCCGCTCGTATTTACCGTGTTTCAGATGATATCCGCGTGCTGAATGCGTTGGATGCGCTTCTGTGGGTAGAGCGGAACCACCGCCCCTTCACTCGCATCAGCACCGTCAGCCCCCATAGTGCCGCCCATTTGGCGGATTCCCCGAACCTCACGTTTGACCCGAACGGCATCCCTCACGCGGAACAATGGGTCAATTCCACTGACCCTTACTCCAAACTCTGTACTAGCCCCACCGCCGTCTGCGCGGGCACGACCCCGCTCGATTACCCCTGCCCTCATGCGCTTGACGGACGGCCCGCCGCACTGGCACATCCATGTCCTCGACCGCTTGCCCGAACCGTCGCCCGCGCGGGTCAGTATCATTTGGCACGGCGAGCCGGATTTCGACACTACTCTTGGCCCTTTCACCCATGCCGACATCGGTCTCGCCTCAAACCGCGATGAAACTGGGGAGCTCGGATCAAACGACCAACAGCAATCGCATCCTGCTCTACCGCCACCGTGGGCCGCCTACCCTCTTTCGAGATCGGCTCTTCCACCCGAGCATCCCCTCGGTCATCGGCTACAACAGCCCGCTTGACTTAGAACACAGCGATGTTTGGGAACGCACGCCCGAGGACGAGCCCGGATGGAAGGAGCTGGCTGAACGCCTGCCTAAGAACGGCGTGACGCCGCTAGATGTGACCTCTACGCCCCCGCCAAAGTAGAAAAGCCCCGCGTGGAAACAGTCCGGGCATTGGCCTGCAGAGCATAGTAATCGGTCTGGCGCGCAGCATTTCTCAACTCGGTATAGAGCGCCTCCGAGGTCAATAAATCGCTGCGAAACACCCGTCGGACCGATCTTTCATTGTCGTGAACATCCCGCCCATCGTTCCATGCCAAAACGAACGGTTCCGCGCGATTGCGCCGCGGCCCATCTCAACCGATCACAGCAACAGGCGGTTCGCTTTCATTACCATTGCGGGTGAAGGCCGCCTCGGCTTAATCCCCGGCTTGACCAAAACGCAATAGGCCGCACCCGTCGCGTAGCGCGCGGTGAAAACCGCTTGGAGCGTCCGCTTGGCATTAGCGAAATGGCTGTCCTGTACGCCGAGGTTTTGGCTGCCATCCTCCCCAGCAACGCCATCCATGCGGCTCGCCGTTCGACTCTAGATCGTTGAATTGCCTACATCACGCGGATCAAGCGCCGCTTGGCGCCACCCGTCGATTTGTTCGATACCGATATCTGAGCGCACCCGGTTCCAGCAAAAAGCCACCGGAAAGCCGATAGGGGCCCGGTTACGGCATACCGCAGAAGCGATTAATGCTGACCCTCAGCATCTGAACAACCCCTCGACACCCGTGGTTGTTATCCTGCCGCCAGCAATCTTTACGATGCGGGGCCGGTAAATCACGCCGGGCGGGCAGGGGGATCACATTCCCACTTTTCAGTACCACCGCCGAATCGCCAGCAGATGCGACCTCACACCGCGCGTCGTATGAGGGAGAGCTGCTGTATCACCGGGTGTTACATCGAACCTTCCACGATGTGGCTGGTCAATCCGTTGTGGTGTCTTTAGGAAACATAGCGAATAAGCATCGCCGTCTTCTTTGATAACCGAGAATTTGAACTTCTGATGCGCGGATCAACCACATCGCAAAACAGCCCGCGCCGCGGCATAGGGCAAGAGGTTTCGCGTGCGAAACCTAGTCGATCAATGGGGTTAGGGGAGGTTTCGCGCGCGAAACCTCCCTCCAGGGGGTTTAGATTTCCGCGAGCAGATACTTGATCCGGTCCATGATCAGCTCGATCATTTCTTCGTTCACATGCGGGCCTCGAATGCGAATGGCATAGCCATCCTCGGTGCGAACCCGCTCCATTGTGAGGTCATTGGCCAAGCTCACCGGCCTAGGCCGCTCCACACTTTTCCGAGGGCGTCCGCCGCGCTTGTGATCGGAGTCGGCACCCTCGACAACCTCGATCAACGGTTCTAACACCGCCCATTCATCCTCCGCGGTGGCAACGGCGTGCGTTTCCAGCGCCGACCGCATCCCCTCGCTCTGCCCCGCGCGCAGAACAGTCGCAATGCGCAGACACTGACGCTCGCTCAGCTCAGGGCCGAAACGCAGCATGTCACCCAGTTCTTCATGCACAAGAGCAAAGGATCGAATCTTCGACCGCTTCGCCTTACTGGCGGAGGAAAACAACGTCGCGACGGCCTCATCTATGGTGGAAAAAACCCCATCATGGACCGTGATCGCCGCAGCGCGACCGCGTTCATACTGGCTGAGCCCAGTCCGGACCTCATTCTCCTCGATCATAGACACGATCGCATCGGCCAGCGTATCCGGTTTGCGCACGAAGGCCAAAATTGTCTGATGCCGTTCACCCCCAGAAAGCGCGTTCAATTCGCGCATAGCGGCAAGCCTCCTGAAGCCCGAGATCAGCGCGTATTTCCCAGCGGCCTCGGGATTCGGCGGTTCGAAAACCTCAATTGGCAGGCGAAGCCCATGGTCCGCAATTGACCGCCGAAGTTCGGCCAGATCCTCTTCGTCCATTTTCAAACGGTCGCGACTAAGGGCATCGGCAGTAATCTCGTGCAACGGCACTTCGGTCAGGACAAGGCCCTTTTCCCGGGCGAGCCGGAGCGCCTTTGCATCTGCTTTGTCCCGCGCATTTTCCTCGCGGAGATGTTGGGGTAGGGGGTCTTTATGCCAGGCCGCATCCGCCGCCACATCCGCGATTGGCGCACGGGTCCCGATCTGAGAGGTTTCGCGCGCGAAACCCTCTTCGATCTCTTTAAGCGCCTCTGCCGAGGGGACCTCAAGCTGTCTGCGTTTTGCCATTCTCGGCCTCCTTCCGCTCTTGATCATCGCGCCACCAGGCGCCGAGCAAAACCTCTTTAAACTCGGCGTAGGTCCGGTCAAAGGTCTCTCGCCCGCGGGTATAGGTTTCGCGGTTAAAATCCCGATAATCAGCCTCGTAAATCCCGTTTACACTTTCCCCGGCCTGCCCGACCATCGCCGTGAACTCCTGCCGGTATGTATTTGTCATATCGCCGAAATAAGCTTGGATCACATTTGCCAGATCGGTCTGCTGGCTGGCATCGAAGCGCGTGATGATCGCTCGCACGACGTCCCATTCAAACTTCATCTCAGGCAAACCTTCACGCCGCCGCGCTGCGTTTTCACCCTCTTCAATTGAAGCGAAGGTGGAATAGAGCATATCGAAGAAACGACCGGTGGAATCGAACTCTAAAAACGAGGCGCCTAATGGCACCATAATGATATCGGCCGCGGCCAAAGCATTGATCGTCAGATAGCCAAGGGCAGGGGGCGTATCGAGCAGGATGATGTCATATTCATCTAAGGCGCCACCCGAATCCAGCGCCGAGGACAGCGCATCCCAAAGAGCCCAGTGCCGAAGAGCCATCCGCCAAACAGGAATTTGGAATTCGGCCCAATATAGGTTGAGCTGAGCCCCGATGAGATCAATGTTAGGCCAATGGGTCTTTTGAACGACGTCCTTGAGCGAGATCGTCATCGCCTCGGTCAGGGTTTCGTCCATTGGCATTTCGGGCTCTGCGGCGGCAGCACGGACGCGGTTTTCGGCTTGGAACTGCAATGCATAATCGCGCGCTAGGAGCGGAAAAATCGTCTGCCATTCGTCTTGAACCTGTCCACCCATGATAGAAGTCATCGAACCTTGGGAATCGAGATCCACGACAAGCACCTTGTAGCCGTCCAAGGCAGCCGACATTGCAAGGTGCGCCGCCGTCGAGGTCTTACCCACACCCCCCTTAAAATTAGCCACGGCGACCACCTTTGCGGGCAGCCCTTTGGGGCGGTAGGGGCGGTATTCTTTGGTGCTGACACCCTCTTCGGAGAAGTGTTTTCGCAGCGTAAGGATTTCTTCGAGGCTGAAGCGCTTGGCGT
This sequence comes from Sulfitobacter sp. OXR-159, assembly GCF_034377145.1. Classification (NCBI taxonomy): domain Bacteria; kingdom Pseudomonadati; phylum Pseudomonadota; class Alphaproteobacteria; order Rhodobacterales; family Roseobacteraceae; genus Sulfitobacter; species Sulfitobacter sp. OXR-159. The sequence continues at coordinate 139,490 of NZ_CP139709.1, read as the reverse complement.
TCCCGGCCCCCTCACCTTGCGGGAGTTCGGGGTGCTTGTTTAGCACTCTGCGCAGATGAGCGGGGGCCACGGGGATGAGGTAGCGGCAAATCTCCCATGTCGAAAATTTTCGAAGCTTTTTCTGCCCGTCCGGGGCATAACCCCGTTTAGCAAGATCCGCCCTGCCGCGCCCGGCGAAAGCAGCGGCTTTGGCGAATCGGGCGGTGTCCACCGGATCGCTGAGCTTTGCCGCTGCGGCTTCGGGATCGAGATTGAAATAGGGGGGCAGGGGGGTGCCCGACTTCTTATCCATGTTGCGATGCCTCGGTCAGATCATCAATATTCGGTGTTATCATGCTAGTTATCGCACATCTTTTCGGAAATGGGAATTAGTAAGGCATACCGTACATATTGCGAGTGTTTGGGTAGTTTCGCGTGCGAAACTACCCTCTTCCATACCAAATTCTTGCTGAGAACAGCTCACATAGTTTGTTATTCTTTATTCGATTTAGAGTCTTTGTGTCCACTTATCTATTTATTATCAATGCTCTATAACTATACAGGTACCGATTTACAGGTCTATTGGTACCTGCTTACAGGTTCGCTAGTACCCGTATGCAGTAAAACGGGTTCCGATTCGCAGGGGGAGGGGGACCGTTCGTCGGGAGGGTCGCTTCTAAGCGTTTTTCGGGCTTCCGGACCCTTGTAATTTCCGATTGGCCCATGTGCATCAGGTAGATTTTCTGTAAGGAACCCGTTTCCGGGATGCCTCTGCCCTGGAAACGGGTCCCCATTGATAGATTGAGATCGGGCACCTTTTGCGCAATAATGGAGGGAGTTCACCTGAGAGCGCGAAGCGTCGGGGCGGTGACAGCAAAGCAGAGGCCGAGATGAGCAGCATCCCCCATAATAAATTGACCGGCGCGCTCCGCCGACAGTCGGTGAAGAAGAACGTGGCGGCGATCCATGTCTCTGGAAAGCTGACGCTATTACAGCGGAAGCTGAGCAATGTTCTTCTGCTCAATGCCTACGATACGTTGGTGACGCGCAACAAACATCAGATCGATGCGCGGACCCTGTGCCTGATGGTGGGCTATAACTCTAACGACATGGATACGTTGAAACAGTCCCTTCGCAGTTTGGCTGAGACCACGGCGGAATGGGATATGTTGGACGCTAACGGGCGGCAAGAATGGGGTGTTTCGGCGCTTTTGTCTTATGCGAAACTGTCGGCAGGGGTCTGTGAATACGCCTATTCCCCCGCTTTGGCGGAGAAACTGCACGATCCTAAGGTTTTCGCGCTGATCAATCTGAACATCCAGCGGCGTTTCACTTCTGGACATGCGCTGGCGCTCTACGAGAACTGCTATCGATTTCTGCGCACCGGATCGACGGGGTGGTGGCCGATCGATCTGTTTCGCCGACTCATGGGGGTCGAGGGCAGTGCTTATTACGAAAGTTTCAAGCATTTGAATGCTAAGATCATCAAGCCAGCCGTGGCGGAGGTGAACAAGACCTCGAATATCCTGATCACGCCCGAGCTGCATAAGATGGGGCGGCAGGTCAGTGAGATCCGGTTTCTTATCAAAGAGAACCCGCAACTTGCGATGCTCGACATCGATGATGGGGAAGGGCTGCGGCAGGGGGCCGTCTATTTAGCACTGATGGATTTGGGCGTGTCAGACCGTTTGGCGCGGCAATGGATTTCCGAACATGGTGAGGACTATGTCTCAGAAAAGATTTCCTATTTAAAGGGCAGGGGGGGCGTCGACAGCCCGGTCGGATATCTAAGGGCTGCGCTTCAGAATGACTATAAGTCAGAAAAATCCGCGGCACCTTCGCCCAAGGTCAAAGCCGCAGCGGTGCTGCGCAAGGCGCAAGCGGCGCGGAACAATGCGGCGGAGGAAGAGCGCGCGCAGGTGGTTGAAGAAGAACGCAAAGCGCGGGCGGCGATCATGGCGCGGGTGCAGGAGATTGCCGATTCCCGCTCGCCCACACAGCGGGATGCGGACCGGAAGCTGTTCTTGGCCTGGTTAAGCGATGAGCTTTTGAAATCCGAGTTCTCTCGGCTGGGATGGAAAGCGGCGCTCTGTGCGTCGGAAATGCAGGCGTTCTGGGAGGATTTGATCCCAGACGCTTTCTCGGAAAAGACAACGCCTGGCGATTAAGACTGCTTTTTCCTGGGCGCAGCAATCACCTTCCGGGGGGCATTGGAAACTGACGGGTAGAAAATAAAAGCATGACGCGCTACTAAATTATCCGGATCATAGTCGCCGACCGTGCCTCTTGGCAGTGACATATACGCACGATATGGTTGCGTTGCGGGCGTTCACCGCCAGCTATTCCAGGGCCGGCCATTTGGTATTCCATCCCTATGCTGAAGATGGCATTTAAAACTTGGTGCGGTAGGATACCCCACCTGACATGGCATCCGAAAAAACGACAGGCTGCAGTACTGAGGCTAGATAAGCCTCTTTGCAGTGCGTGCCGAAGTCGGCCGGCCCAACCGACCGATAGTTTTCGTCACACAAATGCGTACAGCTATGCCGAGATTGCAGGCACAGCCGGAGAAAATCGTAACCCTGTCCATGAGGGCATTTACCTCATAGCACCATTTGTTTCCGTTCACGGCCTTATACCATTAACCTTAGAAGCAGGCATATTTTCGAAATCGACGGTTGTCGGCGATGCCAGCGTTTGTCACGCCGCTATAGATATGCTCGCCTCCCTTGCGGAAAATGCTATTCTTGTAAAGTCCCAGTTGCTATTCTACAGGTTCAGAGGGACCTGAAAATTCAGATAGGCGGAATGGAATGTCGAAAAAGATCTTGTTAGTTTCTTCAATGTTTGCAACCTTTGGGGCATCGGTATTTGCGCAAAGTGAAGCGGTTATGGCACCGCAGCCTTCGCTTCCCAGCCCAAGTATGCAGTTAGCCTTTCCTACGGTAGCAGGCGCACCCTCCGCGGTCGCACCAAAATCTGGGAGCGGTTTTGTAGGGCTGACCTACGCAACGCCGCGGGGCGGAGTATCCGGCGCGGGTGGCGACGGGGACTTTGTTGCAGGCTATAGTGTGGGCAGCCCCCTTGAGAACCTAAGTCTGACGTTCGGGTTGGCCTTGACGGGCCTTGATCCTTTGGGCGACGCCGGTTCGCTCAGTCTCTCTGCCTCTCGCCTCGCGCATGTGGGCGAGAGTTCTGCTACTTTTGTCGGCGCAACCGTCTCCAACCTTGCAGCATGGGGGGTGAATTCAAACCGGTCTGAACAGTTTACCGTCTACGCATCCCATATCTTGGCCGTAGATAGGGGTAATGTGGAAGTCCCGCTCCAATTTGTGGTTGGGTATGGGACTGATAATACTCGACAGTCCGACGGTATCACGGTTGAGGATGGCGCCTTTGCGGGTGTTGGAGTAGGGGTCACTTCGAATATGAGTGCTAGTATGTCCTTTACCGAAACCCAAATGAACCTCGGCGCGTCATTCAATATTCCGGATTCGACCATCAGTACATCGCTAAATCTTCTTGACGTAACTGACAACACCAACCGTCAGCAGGTGACTCTGTCCGTCGCCTACGGGTTTTGAGATTCATATAAGGGTAAGCAAAATGATTAAAAGAATTCTGGTATCCGCGACGGTGTCCTTGGTTTCCGCCAATAGTTCGTTTGCGGGGGATACCGTAACGATTACAGCGCCTGGTGGGGCGGGGCAAACAATTGGGCCGGGTGTGATCGCAGCAGCAATCACCCGTGCCACGAGTGTGCCTGTCAGCAGCGTTTCAAGCTTAACTCCCAGTGGGGAGATTACTGTGGTGGCAGGGGGTACTACCTATGTGGTGACATCTGGCTACATTGCGACGCTGCTCGCCTATTACGAATAATGTCTTGGTGGTTGCGGAAGATAGAGTCATCTTAGGTTCCTCTCCAGGCTTTCCTCATACCACTCGGAAACTTCTTCAGCTTGATCTTCGCCTCAAGCTGAAGACGAGCCTATAGTATCAAATGAACAAACGGCCCGCTCGGTCACGAAAATTAGTTTATGTAATAACGCGAATAAGCTTTATAACTATCTCCATAACCATAGCGCTTTAACTTGTTCCGGTCTATCTGGCTGAGGATCAAGCCGCTCGGTGTGAGATTAACACTTTCTAAGGATTTTAACCCATCCAAAACTTGGCGGTGGGTAACGCTGTCCCATTGAACGGAATAGATGATCGCGTCAGCAAGCTGGCCGAGGACACGCGCGTCCGGGACGACTAGCACCGGCGGAGAATCAATAATGATATAATCGTAATAGTTGCGCAAATCCTGGATAAATTCGCGAAATGTATTCGAAGAAAACAGATCAGCTGCATTCACACGTGACTTTTGGCCGTACAGAATATCGGCATTCAGTCCTTCATCATATACTATTGCGTCTTTCAAAGAGATATCGCCAGCCATTACGGATAAGAAGCCGTGGGGGTGGGTATGAGAGAAATACTCGGAAAGCACCCGTCGCCTCAGGTCTCCTTCGATAAGAAGTACTTTGGCCCCTAGACCTGCGAAGTTCTGGGCCAAGGCAATAGATTGAGTAGTCTTCCCTTCACCCGGAACCGATGACGTCGACATGATCACCTTCGGCGGCGTATCAATGTTTGCAAGGAGAAGGGAGGTTCGCAAGTTTCGGACAGATTCGGCCGCTGCCGAGTTCGGTTTCCGTGTAAAGTACTCTAGTACATTCCTCCGCGCCTTCACTGAGATCTTAGGGATCTGGCCGATCACAGAATATCCCGTTTTGGCTTCGAGGTCCTCTGGTGTACGGAATGTGTTTTGCGCCATTTCTCTAAACAACACTGCAGCAGCGCCTACAATTAACCCTAGAATGAGAGAGAGTGCCAACACGCGCTTCTTTTGGGGTGCGGAGGGGGCAGGAGGAACGACAGCCCGACTCAGGAGGCGGCTATCGGCCTGTTGAATACCTTGCTGAATGCTGGTTTCCTTGAGTCGGCTCAAGAAGGCTTCATAAAGAAGACGGCTGGCCTCCACTTCGCGCTGCAACTGTTCCAATGTCACCAACTCTTGGGACTGATTATCGATGCGTGATGTGACATCAGCGATAGACGCTTCAATGGCGGCTAGCTGCGACTGCGCACGGGCCGTTTCCAGTTCCGCTTGAGCAATGAGTGCCTCTCTCCGCAAGCTAAAAGCCTCCAGGCCGCCCTCTTGTCCTTCTTCTATCCGCGACAAGGCCTGATCGAGAAGTGTGTCTTGGGCAACTTCGGCAAAGGCGGCTGGATCGCCCGCTTCTGCAGCTTTCCGCAATCTTTCTAAATTTGACCCTGTTGCGTCTGCTTGGGCTGCGAGCATTAAACGCCGATCCCTAAGGTCTTTTACTTGCCGATTAAGCGCTGCGAGTGCATCTGCATTTATAAGATCGGTATTAGTGGAAAAGTTCTTCAGCTCCGCTTGAGCCGATTCCAATTCTATCTGTAAACCACTGACTCTTTCACTAAGCCAAGCTGTAGCCGCTTCTGTCTTCTCAAATTTCACAGAAATTTGGTTCTCTATGTAAAGTTCGGCTAGCCGGTTCGCGATCAAGGCAGATTTTGTCGGATCTTGCGTTGTTGCTGTTAACTCAAAAACGAAACTTTGGCGCAGATTAGAGACAGAGAGGGCGCCAAGAACTGCGTTGATGGTCCTGTCGAGCGTAGCTCTTTCGGAAACGACAGAAGAAGGCTCTTGGGCACCAAATATTCCTCGTATAGCTCCAACAATCATGCCAATCGAAAACCGAGGACTGGGCTGAAGGCTGCTGTTGAACTCTGGATCGTCAAGCAGATCCAAATCCAATACCAACGTCTCAATCAAGCCCCGTGAACGAAGAACCTCGACCTCGGTATTAATTGTCGATTGATCGCCGCCAAGTCCGGTAACGACGCTCTCGATATCCATCACTTGCTCTTGCCTGCTTTCAAGAGCTACGGCAGATTTAGCTGTGTAGACCGGGACCGCGATCCCATAGGCATAGAAACCTCCAAGACAGAGCGCAACAAATCCACAGAGGGCGATCCACAATTTGCCCCGCCATAGAGTTTGTAGCAGGTTGCCGAGGTCAATTTCATCGCCGTCGGTATGCTCATTGGCGGGGCGACCTGATGCGCTGGTGATCTGCTTCATGCTGTCTATGGGTAACCGTTATCAACTGCGTTGGCGTCTCCTACCCCCAAACACTTTCCAATGCCACCTTCTAATGAGACCCAAGCGCGACCTCGCTTGATACCAGGGTTAGGGTAGGGTGCAAATTAAGGGTAGAAATCACCCTGTTTTGGGGAGAGGGCCCATTCCCGCCGCATTTGATTGCCGCTACCTAGCCCTAGCGCATTCCTCGCTGATAGGAACGTAAAGGATATACAACCCGAGATGTATCACTCGTGCGTTTTTCCCACACGGCATTACTGGCGTTAATCCGCTTGGGGGCACTTGCTAAAAGGTGCCGGGAATGGCAATCAGCATGCGTTGGGACAACAATGTTGGAACAGGGCGGTGTGTGGCCCACTGATGTTTCTGCAGCGTAGCGTCAGATTTCTGTGTAGGGACAACTACAAGTTTTGGTGTTTGCCTCCGGAGGCGGGTAGATGGTTCAGATTGAAAAAACTGAGATGCCAAACTCTTGTACCATGACGTGATCTCTCTAAAGTATGTCGTTGTTTAATGTTATTCTCAGGCGCTTTGGCCCTTTGCGTCGATTTTCAGAGTACTAAGGTTTTGTTTTGATGTACGAGTTCCTGATATTCGGTATTGTCTTTCTTATTAGTATGGCATCGAGCATAGTCTTCATTGCGCGCCCGAATCTGCTCATGTCGTCTGAGCATATGCTGCGTGATCTGTCTGCACCTCAAGCCCAACATACACGTCCAACCCCGCGCGTGGGGGGTATTGGAATTATTTTGGGCCTTGGTGTGGGCTGCGCGTTTTACAACAACGACATCGGGCGTGACCTTCTTCTTGCCCTTGCGGCAGGTGCAGTTGTGTTCTGGGCGGGGCTGCTTGAAGATGTTTACCGGAATGTTAGTCCCCGGAATCGGCTCTTCGCGGCTTTCGTCGCTGCGACCCTTGGGATCGCCCTCACTGGGTCTCTTGTACCCGACTTAGGCCTAACCGAGGGAGCGTTGTTGGAATTGGTCGTCCCTGCCATCGTGATCACTCTGCTTTGGTCTGCTGGCACATGCCATGCATTAAATTTGTTGGACGGGTTGAATGGGCTTTCGGCGCTCTATTCTATGGCCGCGTCCATAGGATTTGTTGCGATTGCGGGTCACACTGGGGATACGGATATCCAGGTTGTGGCGGGGCTCCTGGCGGTTTCGATCTTTGGCTTTTTTATCTTGAACTGGCCGTTCGGGCGCATTTTCCTGGGAGATGCGGGAGCTTACGGTATCGGCCATATTATAGCCTGGCTTGGGATTGTTCTTGTTGCCCGGAACCCCTCTGTGGCTGGCATGGCGGTTTTGCTGTTGCTCTTTTGGCCGGTCTGCGACACGCTTCTTTCGATCGTGCGCCGGCGCGCCACCCGCCGCGCAACCGGCCAACCGGATCGGCTGCATTTTCACCATATCGCCGTACGAACGGTCGCCATGTTGAAGGGGCGCCGGGGGCGGTTCGATAATTCTATTGCAAGCCTACTCCTTGTGCCATTTTTCTCGACCCCGATCGCCGTTGGAGTCCTGCTGTGGGATCAACCCATCATGGCAACTATTGCATTGGCATGCTTCATTCTGCTTTTCGTAGTGACCTACATGTCCGGAGTAAAATTTTTCCCCGCCCGACGATTGCGTCGGGCCCGCTATTTTGGCAGTGGATCACTCGGCAAGAAACGGTCAAGCCTTCAGGTGTCACCGTTGTCTGGTACCTATGTTCGGGAAAGCGAAGTTCTAAATGTTAAGATTTTTCGAGCGTCTAGCCAAGGCAATTGGACACTGCAAGCCTCCGCTGCGGACGATGAGAACGTGCCCTACGAGGGTACCTTCCGAACGGATGTTGAAGCATACGATAGATTCCTCAAGAAAGGCTAGCGACTTCCGCATATGGGCCCCCGGCATATGATGTAGCTAGCTAAATTTGTTGATCTGATTACGGTGGAGCGACGTCCGGACGTCGCGCCCCATAAGGTCTAGCAGCACGCCGACTCTTTCGGAGTCTGGGAGGTGGTCAATCTGCGTGATGAAATCGGCAAAGGGGCCTGACAGGATCCGGATTTGGTCTCCAACTTGAAGATCGTCTGCAGGTTTCACAAGCTCATCTGGCCCACAGCGGGCCTGAAGGCCCGCCATCAGGCCTTGCGGCAGCGGGCGCGGGCGGCGTGGATCCTGTAAGAGAAGCCGCGCAATGCCGCGGGTACTGTTAATGGCAGTCCAGCCAGCGGCAGCTGGATCGAATTGGACAAAAAGATAACCTGGAAATAAGGGTTGGCGCTTCTGTACGAGACGGCCCTGATGCAGTCGGGTGCCCATACGTTCCGGGGAAAAACTTTCAAACCTCTGACGACGCAAGTGGACGCGTGCTTGTGCCAGCCCATTCGGGCGAATCTGCGCTACGAACCAGCCCATTTTAGGCGCATCCGACATTATTGGTCCTTTATCCGGAAGTACCATGCGTGGGTACAATGACAGGCGCGGTCACCAGTAGCCGAGTATGGACTGGGCTTAACTTACATGCAGTGCTGAAGGAATGTCGCCAGGCTAGGCTTCCCATGTTTGGGCAAATTTTTGCTACCTTAGCTCTGATAGGGGGGGGGAGACCCGATCAATGCCCCCCCAGAAATCATTTTCAGGCCCCTATCAGAAAAGCGTAGCGTAAAAGAGCGTCAATTCACAGAGCCAGCAACACTGGTCAGCAGAGATGGGGTGATCTGAGTAATGACGCGGTTCCACCGAGTAACAGGCTGTTCCGCGACGAAGATAACATCGTCGGGACGCAGCTCCATACGGGTGGCAAGGATGAGTTCCGCCGCATTTTTAGCATTTAGTTTAAAAGCGGTTACCTCTCCGCTGGAGCCTTGCGATCCTCGAAGGACATAGATTTGGGTTGGATTTCCAGTTCGCGTATCAAATCCGCCGTGGGAATAGAGCGCGTCGGCTAGGGAAGCGGTCCGGCCGAAAGGCAATGTGAACCGGCCCGGTTGGCTCACTTCACCAGTTAGATAGGTATAGTCGCGCGCAATAGCATCATTGTCCAATTGCGCCTCGAAGTTTGACCGGCTCTCTTCGAGCGCAGCCCGGCGCAGGGTCACCTCCGCTTGAAGTTCCGCAAGGGCCTGGACGCGTGCCTGCTGACGGAACTGGCGCAACGTGATCTGTTCTGCAAAATAAGCCTGCGCACGGTCCAGCTGATATTCGGTATCGACAAAGATACTGTCGCCAGCAACGAGCCGTGTTTTTTGCAGGTCGGGAGACTCCAAATAGCTTTCCAGCGGGATCTGATAGAGATCGCCTTGGCGGTAGAGACGGATGGAGGCATATTCTAGATCAGGTGTTTGGATGCCGTCAGCTGTTGCGATGGCTTGATCCAGCGTGAGGGGGGTGAGGGTGATCGGAATAACAGTCGCGGTTCCAACCGCACCGCCGATGGAGACTCGTTTTGAGTTGAATTCAGCAATTTCGAGGCTGAAGGAGGGGTCAATCTGAGCTTCCAGTAGGCGTTGGAACAGAGCTGCTTCAGCGTCCTCGAGGGTCAAGCCAGCAACAGTGACGCGCCCGACATCCGGAATCGCAATCGCGCCGTCGTCTTGAACGGTATAGCCTTGGCGCCGATTTTGTGCGGCCAATAGGCCACTCAGTTCCTCTACAGTGCTGCCCCCACTCCGAGAGGCCAACAAAAGCACATCGCCAACACCAATATCATAGGTGGTACGGGGTGGCGTAGGGGGCACGCGGAGCGCCAGTTCGGCTGGGCGGGTCTGAATCTCTGAGACTGGCGCAGGAGTAGGGCTGGTCCCGCTCAAGGCACCCGCGCCGCCGGCGTTCTGGAAAAAGGCCGCAGGGAGCTGCTTAGGGGCATAGGGGGCGCGGTTTGCCGCTGATACGACATCTGATGTCAAAGGGACAATGCGTACCTTGCCGTCGTCCTCGGAAACTATTGGCGAAATATACGCCACACCGCAGCCGGTAACGATGGATAAGAGTGAGATGGCGATCAGACGTCTAAACATGGACAAACCTTTGGCAAACATGCGGCGAATGAGATGTGCAATTGTTATGGGGCGGTTGTTGGCGTCTATACGCTCTGTCACCGGCGCCCCGTCAAAGCGACTCTCTGAAACTCTAGTTGCGTTTAACATCCCTAGACCGACGGTAGGACACAACCCGACCGGCTGATCCTAACGGCTTGTTTTAAACTTTATGCTGTTTTTGCAACAGGTTTTGGCGCGCGGCTCAAGTGGTCAAGAAGCTACAAAGGGGGGCCAGCGTAGTGAACGAGACCTGTTGCGACCGCCGTACCGTCAGACCATCGCCCATCTAGTTTTGCTTGATTGTGAGAGTGCCCATCAAAGGGTGTATGCAGCCGATCGGCTAGCGCGTTCTGGTACGCCTAGGCGGCGGCCAAAGCAAAAACTGACATTTGAGGGGCGACTGTCGGCAATTCTAAGCCAAGGCCACGCTCTGTAGTATTTTAATATGGCCTATTGCTCGCAGTCCGGCTACCCCACGCCTCGAGTATCTCTATAGCAGCCGTCATCTTTCCGGGACAAACCTTGCTACCCCGCATTTTATCGCAGTTGGACCCGAGGCGCCGTTCGCCGCCTGTGCCTGTCAATTCGGCGCGCATACGCCCGGATAGAGCTCTTTTCGCGATCGGGGATACGCATGGGTGTGTCGCCCAGCTCACACAGATGTTCGCCCGTTTGGATGAGGTGGCTCGAGGCGATGAGATCTGCGTTTTTCTGGGGGATTATGTCGATCGTGGCCCTCAGTCCCGGGAAGTTTTGCTTCTGCTTTACAAGCTGAGCCAATCGACGCCGGAGCGAGTGATCTGTTTGATGGGCAATCACGAGCGCATGTTGTTAGACTTTATTGACGATCCTGCTGGTGTGGGGGCGGGGTGGTTGCACAATGGTGGCGTGGAAACCTTAAGCAGCTTCGGTATCGAGGTCCCAAAAGATGCCATCCAATCAGGCGCGACCGTCGACCTCGCGCAAAGGCTGGAAAAAGCACTGCCCAAAGGTTTGCAGGAGTGGCTTCGTACTCTGCCCAGACAGTGGTCAACGGGCAATATACACTGTGTGCATGCGGCTATGTCGCCCAAACGCCCCCCGGATGATCAACGTGGTACGGTTTTGCTTTGGGGCCATCCTGACTTTTTAACAACGCCTCGCTCTGACGATAATATTGTGGTTCACGGCCATACCGTCGTCCGGCAGGCCGGCATGAGCGGGAACCGGATAGCCGTGGATACCGGTGCTCATCTGACGGGACGATTGACGGCCGCACATATCACGCTGGGACAATGTCGCTTTATAGAGGTGCGTTCATAAGCAACGCATGGCTAGCGCCTTAAACTTGGTCTTTCAATCGCTCCAGCATATCTGTATGCGTTCATCTGTGAACGCTGCGGTCGTTCACCTCTGGAGCTGCACCTTGCATGCTCCGGTGCGGTAGCCGTGGCGCAATGAGATAATGACCAAACCTAATGACGACGATATTCGCTTCCGTGTCATGCGGGCGCTCGAAGCCAATCCCAAACTTTCACAGCGGGGCTTGGCTCAGACGCTTGGTATCAGTCTGGGAATGGTCAATTACTGCCTGAAAGGATTGGTCGAGAAGGGCCAAGTGAAAGTCAGCAATTTTCGCGCCTCGGGCAACAAGCTGCGCTACGCCTATGTGCTCACGCCCCGCGGGGTGTTCGAGCGCGCGCGGCTGACCAAGAATTTTCTCCAAAGGCGTATGGCGGAGCATGAAGCATTGCGGGCGGAGATCGCGGCCTTGCAGGAAGAACTGGGTGCAGAGAACGCGGGGCAGGGGACACGTCGTGAGTAGCGCAGCACAAACCCCCGATAGTTTGCGTTATTGCGGGTTTGGCCTCAGTGCTAATGTCCAATTGTGCTGAAACCAGATCGATAAAAACTCCTGCGAAGCAGCGATATAAATAAGCTAGCGCCTAGCCTCAGGCGGGTGACACCTGACGGAAATTACGAACTTGCATCAAGAATTAGTGGAACGCGAACAAAGTGGGGCAAATAGCATCTGCGCATCCCTGCACGTAATGCTGACAGTGAATGCAGCTTGGAATGTTTGGAATTTCCGCCGGCCCGTGGTGAAAGCACTGCTCGAGGCAGGCCACCGCGTCACGATCCTCGCCCCTGAGGGGGAGAGGGTCGAAGACCTGCTGGCCATGGGATGCCGCTTCGTTCCACTTGAGATGAACGTCAAAGGGCTCAATCCCCTTCACGACTATAGATTGATGCAGCGCTTCAAACGAATTTTTCGCACGGAAGCGCCGGATGTGGTGCTGAGCTATACTATTAAGAACAACCTCTTTGGCGCTATGGCAGCCCGGGCTTGCGGCATTCCCTTTATACCAAATGTCACAGGTCTCGGAACGGCATTCTTGTCGGGCGGCGCCCTGCAGCGGCTTGCTGAATTTCTCTATCGCCGGGCTTTCCGGGGTCTGAAAACCGTGTTCTTCCAAAATACCGATGATCGCAATCTATTTATAGTGCGTCAGCTGGTCACGGCTGAACAGGCAACTATCCTCCCCGGCTCGGGCATAGACCTGGAGGACTTCCCTGCTGCTCCCTATCCTGCGGGCGAAAACGAAACACGGTTCCTGCTGATTGCTCGCCTGCTCAGAGACAAGGGTATTCATGAATATATCGATGCGGCGCGGCGGCTTAAGGTAAAAGGTATTCCGGCGCGCTTTCAGCTGCTCGGTGCCGCAGATTCGGAAAACCGGACCGCAATCAGCCGGGAGACACTGGCTGTTTGGGAGGCCGAGGGCGTCGTGGAATATCTTGGAACAACATCGGATGTTCGGCCTCATATCGCCCAAGCCCATTGCATTGTTCTGCCTTCTTACCGGGAAGGTGCGCCGCGCACCTTGATCGAGGCAGCAAGCATGGCGCGTCCGTTGATTGCCACTGACGTGCCTGGGTGCCGCTCTGTAGTTGAAAACGGGAACAACGGCTATCTCTGCACGGCAAAAAGTGGAGAGAGCCTTGCCGAAGTCTGTCAGCGTTTTGTCGACCTGCCGGAGACGGCAAAGCGTTCCATGGGACAGGCGGCGCGGAAAAAGATGGTGGCTGAGTTTGACCAAGCCATTGTTGTTGACGCTTATGAGCGAGCCATCACTGGACTGACGAGCACTAGTTCCTCTCTTCGATAACTCAAATCCGTCTAAGCTGCTGCGCTTGGCCTGCCAAGATCGTAGCCGCTTAAGATCGCACAAATCAGCAACCCGGGTAAAAGGCGTTATGCCTAAATCCTGACGGCGAAACGGGGAGTCGAAAAGCAGCGCTCACATCGCGGTTTCTCCGGCTTATGCTACAACAATACGGGGCGTTTGAGGAGTAAATTGATGCGCTGCAGAGCGAAACGGAACTGGGACCCGAGCCAGCGCGCTGTCCACGTAAATGAATTAACTGAACTAATTGATCTGAATTGAAGGCAGTTTAACAATGAAAATTGCAATGATTGGCGCAGGCTACGTTGGGCTTGTTTCCGGTGTATGCTTTTCCGATTTTGGTCATGACGTCGTATGCGTCGACACCTCAGCGGAAAAAATAGCCAAGCTGAACGCAGGCGAAGTTCCGATCTACGAACCTGGTCTTGATGTTGTCATGGCCCGCAACGTTGCCTCGGGGCGCCTACAATTTTCCACTGATACTGCCGCCGCCGTGAACGGTGCTGATGCGGTATTTATCGCAGTTGGCACACCGACGAGGCGCGGGGACGGACATGCTGATCTAACCTATGTAATGGCTGCTGCAGAAAATGTCGCGCGCGCTCTTACCGAATATGCTGTGGTTGTGACCAAATCAACGGTTCCGGTCGGTACCAATCGGCGTGTGGCCGATGTGATCCGGCAAACGCGTCCAGACGCCGATTTTGACGTAGCCTCGAACCCCGAATTCCTGCGTGAAGGCGCCGCAATTGAGGACTTCATGAAACCTGACCGCGTTGTCGTTGGTGTCGAAACCGATCGCGCCAAACAGGTTATGGGAGAGATCTACCGGCCGTTGTTCTTGCGGGATTTTCCGATCATCTACACTGATTTGGAAAGTGCCGAGTTGATCAAATATGCGGCTAACGCATTCCTTGCTACAAAGATTAGTTTCATCAACGAGATCGCAGCGCTCTGTGAGCGCGTGAGCGCTGACGTAAAGTCTGTTGCCAAAGGCATGGGAATGGACGGACGCATCGGAAACAAATTTCTTCATGCGGGCCCCGGATACGGCGGATCGTGCTTTCCAAAAGACACGTCTGCTCTTGCGCGCATCGGACAAGAGCACGGGATGCCCATGCGGATCACGGAAACCGTCATCTTGGTAAATGATGCAGTCAAGCGGCGTATGCTCGATAAGGTAATGGAATTATGTGACGGCACCGTGAACGGCAAGCAGATCCTTGTTCTCGGCGTGACCTTCAAACCGAACACGGACGACATGCGAGATGCGCCAGCTCTCACGATCGTTCCTGCGCTTGTCGGCGCTGGCGCAAAGGTTCGCATCGTCGATCCGCAAGGCAAACGCGAAGGCGAAGATTCGCTCCCAGGTGCATCCTGGCACGAGGATCCCTATGAGGCCGCTATCGATGCTGAGGCGATAATCATTCTAACCGAATGGAATGAATTCCGGGCGCTGGATCTCAGCCGCTTGGCAGACGCAATGGCGTCACCAAAACTAGCAGATTTGCGTAACATTTACGAAGAAGCGGACGCAGTCGCGGCCGGGTTTAGCGCCTACGTGAGTGTTGGGCGATGAAAGAAAGTAACAATATGCAACGCGTTCTGATCACAGGCACCGCCGGGTTTATCGGTTTCCATCTTGCCAAACTGCTGCTTGCTGAAGGGTTCATGATCCACGGCTTTGACGGGATGACGGACTATTACGATGTGGCCTTGAAGCAACGTCGCCATCAAATGCTGCTGCAGAACCCGAACTTCGCTGCAACCGAAGGCATGCTGGAGGATCAGGCGCTGTTCGACCGGACTGCAGATGAATTTGCGCCGGACGTGATTGTCCATCTCGCAGCCCAAGCAGGCGTGCGCTACAGCCTTGAGAACCCGCGGGCTTACCTCGACAGCAATGTCATCGGTACGTTCAATGTGATGGAAGCCGCGCGTCGTCTCGAAGTCCAGCACCTGATGATGGCGTCGACTTCCTCCGTCTATGGAGCGAACGTAGAAATGCCATTCGTTGAGACCGAAAAGGCTGACACGCAGCTGACGATATACGCCGCGACCAAAAAGGCCAATGAGAGTATGGCGCACGCCTATTCGCATCTCTATACTCTGCCAACCACAATGTTTCGGTTCTTCACGGTCTATGGCCCCTGGGGGCGTCCGGATCTTGCGCTCTATAAATTTGTCGATGCGATCTTGGATGGCCGTCCCATCGACATCTACAATCATGGCGAAATGTACCGTGACTTCACGTATGTTGATGATCTAGTCCTCGCTATCCGGCTGCTGATCGATGCGGTGCCCGCGCGTCCGAGCCATGGTGTAGTGCCTCAGGGGGATAGCCTATCGTCTGCTGCGCCCTACCGAGTGGTGAACATCGGTAATTCCGACAAGGTGCGCTTGCTTGATTTTGTCGACGCCATCGAAGACTGCTTGGGGCAGAAAGCTGAGCGAAATTATATGGGCATGCAAACCGGTGATGTGCCCGCGACTTGGGCCAATGCAGAGCTTTTGAAAACACTGACCAGCTATCGTCCGCAGACCGATTTTCGGGATGGCATTGCGCGGTTTGTTGAATGGTACAGGGAATATTCGGGGAAATGATGCAAGAAATGAAGAAGATAGCGGTCATCGGGCTTGGCTATGTCGGCCTTCCGCTTGCGGTGGAGTTCGGCAAGATCCGCCCCGTGATCGGCTTTGATATCAACCAAGCCCGCATTGATGCGCTGCACGACGGCCGCGACAGCACACTGGAAGTCTCCGGAGATGAACTTCGTGAAGCCGCGCATTTATCTTTCACGTCAGATCCCGCAGATTTGGCTGAGGCGAACATCTACATCGTCACCGTTCCTACGCCAATTGATGCCCACAAGCGTCCGGACCTGACGCCCCTGATAAAGGCCTCTGAAGCTTTGGGCAAGGTCCTAAAATGTGGCGATATCGTGATCTATGAATCCACTGTTTATCCTGGGGCCACAGAGGAAGATTGCGTCCCCGTGCTGGAGCGCGTGTCCGGTTTGACCTACAATAAGGACTTCTTTGCTGGGTATTCTCCTGAACGTATCAACCCGGGCGACAAGACACACCGTCTGCCGGATATTCGCAAGGTGACGTCTGGATCGACGCCTGAGATTGCAGAAGTGGTGGATCAGCTCTATGCCAGCATCATCACCGCAGGCACCTATAGCGCTGAAAGCATCCGGGTGGCCGAGGCCGCGAAGGTAATTGAGAATACACAGCGTGATCTGAACATCGCGCTGATCAACGAACTGGCGATCATCTTCAACAAGATGGGCATCGACACAGAGGCGGTGCTCAAAGCAGCCGGCACTAAGTGGAACTTCCTGCCGTTCCGACCGGGCTTGGTTGGCGGCCATTGCATCGGGGTGGACCCCTACTATCTGACCCACAAGGCCGAGACGATCGGCTATCACCCGCAGGTAATCTTGGCGGGGCGGCGCATCAATGACGGAATGGGCGCCTATGTTGCCGGTCAGTTGGTCAAGGCTATGCTCAAACGCCGAATCCAGGTCGACGGTGCGCGCGTGTTAATTCTCGGTCTGACGTTCAAGGAAAACTGCCCTGATCTGCGCAATACCCGTGTCGTCGACGTTGTGAGCGAATTGCAGGATTATGGCATTCAGGTTGATGTGCACGATCCGTGGACGAACGCGGATGAAGCGCGCCATGAATACGGGCTGGACCTCGTGCAGCCTCATAAAGATGGCGGTTACGACGGGATCGTTCTGGCCGTCGCGCATGAACAGTTCAAGGCGATGGGGGCGGACGTGATCCGCGGTTTTGGCAAGGCTGACCATGTCCTTTATGACCTGAAGAATGTTCTTGATACGCAAGAAAGCGATCTGAGGCTATGAAACACCCGGCTTTGTCTAAGATCGACGGAGTTCAGCTTTCTCTTCGGCTCGTCCGTCCGGAGGATGCCCAGTATATTCATGGGTTGCGGACGGATCCGACCTATAATGGCCACCTGTCCACCGTGACTGGCACAGTGGAAGATCAGCGCAGTTGGATCGAAGCTTATAAAACGCGTGAGGCCGCTGGTTCAGAATATTACTTCGTGATCGAACGTAAAGACGGAGTGCGCTGCGGCGTTGTGCGCCTTTATGACATAGCCGGTGATCAATTCACATGGGGAAGCTGGATCCTTGATCATAACAAGCCACGGAAGGCAGCATTAGAGAGCGCTGTTTTGTCATTCGGCTTTGGTTTTGACACTATCGGTCTTGATATAGCGAACATCGATGTGCGGAAGCAAAACACTCATGCAGAAGCCTTCTACCGGCGTCTTGGCATGACCGAAACTTACCGGACAGATGAGGACATATTCTTCATCTATTCTCGGGCGCAGTTTGCAGCAAATAAGCTGGCGCACATGGATGTTCTGCAATCAGGAAGTAACAATGATTGAACAAAACAAATCTTCAGCCGGTCATGTGCGGCTCATCGATCTGCCCGCTGTAACAGACCCGCGAGGCGATTTGACCTTCATCGAAGGGGAGCGCCACGTCCCATTTCCGATCCGACGTGTGTATTACCTTTACAACGTGCCGGTCGACGCGGAGCGTGGCGGTCACGCACACCGTGATCTGGAACAGGTGGTTTTTGCCTTGTCCGGCAGCTTTAGAATGAAAATAGACGATGGTAAGACCAAGTCTGAATATTGGCTGCGAGATCCGCGCAAGGGCCTCTATATCAATCGTTTAATTTGGCGGGAAATGGACAGTTTTAGCCAAGGAGCGGTTTGCATGGTTTTGGCATCGCACCCCTATGACGAAAACGACTACTTTCGCGACTATGATGATTTCACCTTGGCCGTAAACGAGGGCGTAAAATGAAAATCCCCTTCCTCGATCTTGGTGCATCCTACCGCGAACTGAAGCCTGAAATCGACACGGCAGTCTCGCGCGTGCTGGATAGCGGCTGGTACATCCTCGGGCCAGAAGTTGACGCGTTTGAAGCGGAGTGGGCCGAATACTGCGAGGCCAATCACGCCGTGGGGCTGGCCAACGGACTTGATGCGCTGATCCTCGCGCTGCGCGCACTCGATGTCGGTCCGGGCGACGAGGTGATCGTGCCGTCCAACACCTATATCGCCACCTGGATGGCAGTTTCCGCAGTTGGCGCTACGCCGGTGCCAGTCGAACCCGATCCCGCGACACACAACATTGACCCTCCCCGGATCGCCGCTGCAATCACACCGCAGACCAAAGTTCTGCTGCCGGTTCATCTGTATGGTCAGCCCGCCGACTTAGATCCGATCCTGACGCTCGCGCGGCAGCACGGCATTAAGGTGGTCGAGGATGCGGCACAGGCCCATGGCGCACGCTACAAAGGCAAGCGTATCGGGGCACATGGCGATATTGTCTGTTGGAGTTTTTACCCTGGAAAAAACCTTGGCGCCTTGGGCGATGGTGGTGCCATTACCACGAACCGCCCCGAGCTGGCGGACAAGGTTCAAGTGCTGCGTAATTACGGCAGCCGAGTGAAATACGTGAACGAAGTGCAGGGCGTGAACTCGCGCCTCGACCCGATCCAGGCGGCAGTGCTGCGGGTGAAGCTAAAGCATCTTGACGAGTGGACGGACCGTCGCCGGGAGATCGCGGACCTCTATACCAAGGGGCTGGAAAGCAGCGGGCTGATCCTTCCCCATGTCCCCGACTGGGCTGCCCCCGTGTGGCATCTGTATGTCATTCGCAGCACCGAACGGGATGCGCTGCAACAGCGACTTGCAGCGGCTGACATCGGCACATTGATCCACTATCCGATCCCTCCACATATGCAAGAAGCTTATGCAAGGCTCGGCATGGCCGTTAATGATTTCACTCTCGCACGGCAAATGGCTGAAGAAGTGCTGAGCCTGCCGATTTGGCCACAAATGGATGCGAAGAGTATCAACCTTGTTACTACTCAGCTTATGCAAGGGGAAATCTCGTGAAAGGGAAAATTATATGTCATATAGGTCCGCCTAAGACTGCAACTACTTCAATGCAAATCGCCCTTGGTTCCATTAAAAGCTCAGAATTTCTGTTTGCGGGAACATTTCAGCCGCGCGACCTTAATACAGGAAGTTTAAGTTATAGGTTACACGAGTTCTGTGCAAAAAAAACTAACTTTTCTCGGAATGACCAAATTGATCTTACCCATGAGCTTACAGTTCAAGTAAACTCTGGAAAGACAATATTTCTCTCAGAAGAAATGCTTCTGGTGCATCAAAAACACGCATCTGTCCAGGAAAAGATCAGCAGGCTGAAGGAAGTTCTTGGCAACCTGCCTTGTCGTATAGTGATAACGCTGCGGGATCCAAAACTTGCCCTACCGTCCTATTATCAAGAGATATTTCGATCATTGCCAATCGGCCTACAGCTAGATTTTTCTGCGTTTTGTCGTGACCAAAGAGCGATATGCTATGACTATGAGGAACTCTTGAAGATTATTAATGAGGCAGGCTTCGTAGATGTGAAGTTAATTGATTTTGAAACTCTCTCTGCTGGCAAGTTAGACTTGGGTGAACTTATAGATAAAGACGAGTATATAGGAACCACTTTGCAAATTGATAAACACAATAGCGGACTAATTGGCCGCGCTCCAACAGCCCGAAAATTGCCCAGCGTCTCCCTGAAGAATCTGGGCAGGCTGCGTCTTGTACAAAAGGCGATTAGCATCTTCGGATTACGGCATTGGCCCGGTTATCGGCGCTGCGTTGCGCTGATTGACAGAATAGTACTTCGTAAAGCTCAACTGCACGACTTGACTGTACCTTTAGACGTAACTGAACGGCTTGATGCTGGGTATCAGGGAATGCGGCGACAGATTTTGGGCAGAAATGTCTGAATCACGCGGCCTCATAAAATCGATGATGGTTATTGGCAGCGCCCAAGCAGTCAATATCGTAATTTCCATATTTCGGATCAAATTACTGGCGGTACTGCTTGGACCCTCAGGGGTTGGCCTGCTCAGCATATATACGAGCCTTCAGGGCGTGGTGACGACGGCTGCCGGTCTTGGCATTGGGTCTAGCGGCGTGCGACAGATTGCCCGCGCCAAGGGGGAGGAGCAGGCGCTTAGCCGTGTCAGGCGTGTGCTGTTGGCCGCCCATCTGGTGCAGGGCGCGTTCGCCATGCTTGGGGTATGGCTGTTCAGCGCGCCAATATCCGAATGGCTTTTCGGAGATCGGTCTTACGCAACCGAGGTGGGCTTGATTGGCCTTGCCATACTGCTGACCTTGCTCGGTACTGCACACACGACACTGCTGCAAGGCATGCGTCGAATCGGCGATCTTGGCCGCGTTACAGTCATCAGCGCTTTGGTCGGCACCATCGCCGGACTTGCAGCAGTGTGGCTTTATGGTGAGGCTGGGCTGGTTTGGTTCGTTGTGGTTCAGCCGCTTGCGACATTCGTGATCGCTATGCGATTTACTCGTCTCCTTCCAAAGCCCACCACAGACCGCCCCAGCGTCGCCGAGATCTGGGATGTCTGGAAGCCGATGGTCAAATTGGGCGCGGCGTTTATGCTAAGCGGTCTTGCCACGACGGCGACACTGTTGCTGGTGCGCGGCCGTATTACTCAAGAACTAGGACTAGAGGCGGCGGGTCACTTCGCCGCGGCCTGGGGTATCACGATGACTTATGTCGGGTTCCTGCTGGGGGCGATGGCTGCGGATTACTATCCCCGCTTGACCGAAGTTATCACTGACCGCGCCGCCGCGAACCGATTGATGAACGATCAGGCACAGCTCGGGCTGGCGATCGGCGGGCCTATTCTGTTGTTGCTGATCGGGCTCGCACCTTGGGCGGTCACATTGCTCTACTCAGCAGAATTCGTGCCTGCCGTGGAGTTGCTGCAATGGCAGACGGTGGGTAATGTGTTCAAGCTCGCCAGCTGGGCGCTTGGATTTTCATTTGTCGCCGCGGCACGCGGAGGAATTTTTCTACTGGTTCAGATCAACTTCAATGTTCTTTTCCTAGCAATGCTGTGGTTTGGCCTTGAGGCATACGGCTTGACCGTTGCGGGCCCCGCATTCCTGATTGCATACTTCTTACACTTCGCCTTAATTAACATCCTCGTCCATCTATGCCAGGGTTTTCGCTGGCAATCACTCTCTCTCCTTTTGGTAGGGCTACACGCAACCTTAACCTTGTGTCTCTTGATCCTCGCACGAACAGCGCCGGAGGTGGCGGCACTTGCCTCTATCGGTCTGGCGCTGCTATCCGCGGTGTTCGGCCTAAGGGTCGTGCTGGCAAAAATAGGATCAGAGGGACGGGTCGCCACGCAATTCGCTCGAGCCTTCCGTCGGATCAACTGGCCGATACGGTATAGGCTAGATTAAAAAAGCGAAAAGCGTATTGGTGCTACAAACGAACTTCGCATGCATAGCTCAGATAATGGTTGGCCTGTAAGCTGAATTCTAGCAAATAGAAATGTCAGGTCTTTCTGCGGCCTAGGGAGTAAGACGATTCAACAGAAGAGAAGTCAGCTCAAGACTTACGTACTTGTATGTAGCAATATGGATGTTCAGGGGGGGATCGAAAATATTGTGATCCGCCTATCGCAGCATCTGCATTTAACAGGCCATCAAGTAATCTTGATTTCTAGTGGGGGTGAGCTTGTAGAAGGGCTAAGGAAATACGCCACACATATTCGGTTTGATGGTAGGACGAGTCTAAATGCATTAGCGTGTAAGATTCTCGAAATCTCGTCAAAAGACGTGGTGATTACAGGATTTGACCCTTTCTCAACAGCATTAAGTTTCGCCGTAGCCCAAAGTATTTCACACACTAGAGGCAGGACAATCGCGTTTAGTGCGGGTGTTTTTCACCCGCGTGATTACTTTCGCGAACACGAAGCTTCACATCTGAAGTTGATGAACTTTTTTCTCGGACGATTTGTCGTCTCCAGCGGCTTGTTTTTTATGAATTCGGCGTGCCGTGAATCCCATGCAGCATTCTTCCGAAAGAATCTCGGCTTGCACAAAGTGATACCAGTGCCCATGGAGGCGCGTCGGGAAAGTTTTTCCGTTAAACGTAACGAAAGGATCAGGATTTGTTCGGTTGGAAGAATTGTCCCTTTTAAAGCGTACAATTTCTGTGCGGCAAGTATCCTCAACGATCTGAATGGTCCAGATCCTATATTTTCTTGGGATATTTACGGACACGGTACGCATGAGGCCCAATTGCTGGCCACTATACAGCGTGAATCGGGGGGGCAATTGCGCTTTCTTGGATCTCTTGCGCAGTCAAGTTTTGACAGAACCGTATTGGAATATGATGTATTTGTCGGCATGGGTACAGCAGCGATCCAATCTGCTCAGTTAGGTGTTCCAACGGTTTGTGCCATAGATCAAGAGCCCAAGCACTGCTATGGTTTTATATATAACGTCCCATTCGGAAATGTTGGAGAAAGACAAGAGGGAATACCAAAACATTTGCTCTCGCACGTCCTTTCGGACTATGCGCGCATGCCTTTCGAACAGAAATGTTATGTATCTAAGCGGTGTGCTCGGGCAGTAGAGGGATATGATATCTCTAGCTTTGTGCAGGGTATTTGCACTTTTCCTGTTTTGAAGCCAAGCCTGACTAATTGGTTGCGAGCTTCATATTGTAGGATGTACATCACAATCAATACGGAAACCCGCGCCAGAAGGATATTCCGAAAGTTGAGACACATTAAGAAGGTGTTTGATAGGAGGAGAACATAGTGAAGATCGCCATTCTCTTGCCTGATCTACGCGGTGGCGGTGCGGAAAGAGTAAATCTTGATCTCGCATATGAGTTCGTTCGCGGAGGGCATACGGTAGAATTTGTGCTTCAAAACGCTCGCGGCGAATTATTGGAAGAAGCCCAAACGCACTTCTCAGTGGTCGACCTGAAATGCGCGAGAATGAGGAATTTGCCCAAGAAGCTGTTTCATTATCTTCGCGGCAATCGTATTGAGGTTCTAATCTCAGCGATGTGGCCTTTGACGGTTATTGGCCCTCTCGTGGGGAAATTCGTTAGTAGGAAGATAGTGGCTATTGCAAGCGAGCATGCGATTTTGTCGAATAGCTCAAAGTCAGATAAGCGCGCCCACAGGGTTTTTCGTGCGATAAGTGCACTGGTGGGCTATCGTTTGGCCAACCACGTCGTGGCCGTCTCACGGGGAGTTGCGGCAGATATAAGTCGTATCTCGTGGATCCCTCAAAGTGAGATCAAAATCATCAATAACCCGTTGCGGAAATTTAGTATTGAGCGGCTCTCTTCACTAGAAAAACCAGCTTCGCTGAGATCGCCGGGGAGAACTATCATTGGGATAGGGAGTCTAACCCGCACCAAGAATTATGCGTTGCTTATTGAAGCGTTTTCTTGCCTGCCGACACCTCATAATATACGCCTTTTCATTCTCGGGGAAGGACCCGACCGACCTAACCTTGAGCAACTGATTCAGCGTAAAGGTCTCGAACGCAGTGTGTTTCTACCCGGTTTCATGGGGGATCTTCGGCCATGGTTCTCTTCTGCAGACCTTTTCGTCCACACATCCAATAGTGAAGGTTTTGGAAATGTGCTTGTCGAAGCCCTAAGTTTTGGCGTCCCAGTAGTAAGTACAGATTGCCCTACCGGGCCGAGGGAGATTTTACAGGATGGTAAATTTGGGGTGCTTGTCCCAATGAATGACTCAAACGCGCTCTGTGAAGCGATCATAGGAATGCTTGATTCCCCTATGGAGCCAAGCGTCCTAACTGAACGAGCCGCCGACTTCCAGAGCAGTAAGATAGCTAAGAAGTACAGCTCCCTGTTTTGATAAACCCATCTACGACGCACAAGCGCAATTCACTTTTCTTGGTTATGAATGAAATGAATAGATTGACAGCGAAATTTCGGCGCGAGATAGCTAGGGGATACTTCTCTTGCCTTGATCGCAAGAGGGGCTTGTTTGTAAATAGGGCGCTTGACCGCGCTGTTTATAATCAAACCATACCTCTAGATAGACTACTTGCGGATCAGGAAAGCGCAGCTTTTGCGATTGCTCAGTATGCGTGGGACGAAATCGATGGATATCGATCGGAATTTGGGCGATTTGACTACAAGTGTTTCCGTCAACTGCCTTTTTTAGAGAAGTCATTACTGATTGAGTCTCCGGACGCCTTTACTGCGAAAAAACCCGGCACTATTTTCTATGGAAGTACTTCTGGTTCAACAGGAAAATCGCTTAGATTCGCGTACGACGCTGCCCATGCATCGTGGGCCGAGGCTTGTAAGTTACGTGGTCGAACTTGGTATAACGTTCATAGGGGGGACCCGGTATTAGTTCTCTGGGGGAGGTCTGTTAGGACTCCAAGTGCCGGACGGAAGGTTCTTGACCGTACTAAGGCTTATCTCCGTAACGAACTTTACTTTAATACCTTTGCAAGTCTGGATGAACCCTTTCTGTCGGAGGTGGCGGCAGGAATAGGCTATCATCAGCCGAAAGTTATCTATGGATATGGTTCTAGCTTGGCTGCACTTGGACGGTATTTGTTCGAAAGGAGTCCGCTTGTGGCCCCATCCAAGGAGCGCTTACTTGTTCAATACACTGCCGATCACTTGGGAGCGGCCGATTCAAAAATTTTAGAAGAATCCCTTGGTTCAATGGTCGTTTCTGATTACGGTGCGAGCGAGGCGCCGGGGATTGCTTTTGAATGTCCAGAGGGGCATCTGCACATATCAGTCGACTGCTATAAGATAGAATTTCTTGATCAAGAAGGTAACGAAGTTCCTGAGGGGGAAATTGGTGATATCGTAGTCACCTCTCTCCATAATAGAGCAATGCCGCTCATCCGGTATCGAATTGGAGATCTCGGCGGCCCTATTAACGGTAGTTGCTCCTGCGGAAACACGATGCCCCGGATGAGGCTCGCAGTCGGTAAATCTATCGACACTATAAATACTAGTTTCGTGAAGGGGGTTTCGTCTCATTATCTTGATTATATTAATATTGAACTGATGAGACGCGGCGATGACGGCATTGCACAATTCAAGGTCATTCAGGATGGCACGGATAAATTTCGGCTCATGGTAGTCGCTAGAAAAAAAGGGTCAGCTGTCGACTTGGGCAACTTCATTCATCTTCTACGCGATAAAATAGGCCCAGTAGAAGTGAATACCGAGCTCGTCCAAGAAATTCCAAGAGAAGCTAGTGGTAAACATAGATATTTTGTCAGCGTGGTAAAAGAATGAGCTCTATTCTCTACTTGACCCGCAACGGCTTGTTGGAGCCACTGGGGCAGAGTCAAGTCTTTGCATATCTACGAGGCCTGTCACGCTCACATGCCATCACACTCGTCACCTATGAAAAGCTCGAAGACTGGGCCGATACGGAGGCGATGAGACAAGCGCGTGCAGACTGTGTTGCGCATGGTATCCGCTGGCTGCCGCAAAAGTTTCGACCAGCTCCGAAAATCATTGCTCCTACACTCAGTATGATTCGGATGATTTGGCTAGTGCGCCGGGAAGTGCAACGTGAAAAGATAAATTTGATACACGCCAGATCGTATATCCCAGCCGCGGTCGCGCTGGTCGTCAACCGACTAACCGGGGTGCCATTCCTCTTCGACATGCGCGCCCTTTGGCCGGAAGAGCTGATCACTTCGGGCAGGTTGCGAAGAGGTTCATTGATCCACCGTGTCATCGCACGAACTGAAAGGGCTTGCCTGGCAAAGTCGGCTGGAATAATATCACTAACACATGCGGCAGCTAAATATCTCAGAACTGTTTACCCTAGAGAACTTGTAAACCAGCGCCTCGTCGTAATCCCTACCTGTGCTGATCTAGACCGCTTCGCTCCTCCAGTAAGCAAGCGCACGGGCCCAACTGTGCACGGCTGCATTGGTACCGTCCTGTCGGGCTGGTTCCAAACGGATTGGCTGGCCAACTGGATACGCGTAGCCGCAACTCGCGATCCAAAGGCGCGGTTCACAATTGTGACCCGCGATGATCCAGGAAGGGTCCGCAGGACGCTCGATCCGGAGAGCGAATTCGTGGATCGGTTGAGTATTGGCCCGCGGCTTTCTAAGGAGATGCCGGACGCCGTGGTCGGTCACAATCTTTCGATAATGTTCTATGCAGGCGGTGAAGTTTCTGAACTTGGGCGCTCGCCAACGCGGATGGCCGAGGTGCTAGGTTGCGGACTCCCTGTTGTGGTGAATGAAGGTGTCGGAGACGTCGCCGATATAGTCCGGAAATTCAATGTCGGCGTGATCGCGGAAGACGCAAGCGCCCCGGCCATGGACGCGGCATTCGACGCGCTCCAATCGCTGATGCAAGATCCTGGCCTCCCTGCGCGGTGCCGTGCCACGGCCGAGACTTTATTCTCTCTTGAGTCGGGAACCGAGGCCTATCGCGAAATCTATGCGTCGATCTTAAACGTGAAAGAAGCCTGACGTGCAGCCGACTGGACTTCCTTGCTCCGTACAAGGCGTTGACATTCAACTGCTATGGCGAAGGGTCTGCGAATGAGAATTCGCAATGGTGAGAGTAAATTGAAATGGCGGCAGGTCTTTCACCAGCATGCGCCCCCAGCATCATCGGCCATCCGAAGGTAGGCTTTCCAATACCGCTCAGTCTTTGGTTGCGCGGCCCTTTACGAGACTGGGCCGTAGACCTTACGTCGGACAAACGCCTAGCTAAGGACGGACTGTTCAGCGCCGATATCGTCCGCAAGACTTGGCCAAAGCATCACCCGAGAAGCAGGGATTGGCCAGTCCCGCTCACAATTAAATCACTTTTCCGCGCTTGGTTCACAGGGCAGGTCGAGATATGAACATCCTACTATTGTCACGTTATACTCGTATGGGGGCATCCAGTCGTTTGCGCACGATGCAGTATCTACCTGCGTTAGAGCGTGAAGGATTCAACGTTCAAGTCGCTCCTTTTTTTGACGATACTTATCTACACGCGCTGTACTCAGGACAAAGGAAACACACTTCTGCAGCGACATACCTCTTCAAAAGGATCAGGCAACTTCGGATGCATCCGACTCCCGATATGTTATGGATTGAGAAAGAGGCATTGCCATGGATCCCATGGCTGTTTGAACGGGTAGTTTTACCTCGAGGAGTACCGGTTGTTAGTGATTACGACGACGCGGTTTTTCATCGTTACGATAAGCACAGAATAAGAGCTGTACGAACCATTTTAGGCAGGAAGATCGAAAATGTAATGTCAGCTTCGGCCCTTGTGATGGCCGGCAACTCGTATTTAAGCGATTACGCACGACAAAGTGGAGCCAGGCAGGTTAAAACCGTTCCGACTATTGTCGATATCGATGCCTACCAGATTGGCCTGCATACTGTTAGCAAGAACAAACTAAGCGTAGGCTGGATCGGCACCCCACAGACTTGGCAGGCACTCGCCCACCCAATTCACGATATTCTGACACCATTGCTTAAAGAACGAGACGCGATGTTTCTTGCCGTTGGGGCTGGTATGAAGCCGGAAGTCTGTGGAACTCTCCAAATTCAGCCTTGGACAGAAGACACCGAGGTACAATCGATCCAGAAAATGGATATCGGCGTCATGCCGCTCCCCGATACACCCTGGACGCGCGGCAAGTGTGGATACAAGCTCATCCAATACATGGCGTGCGGGTTACCAGTCGTGGCCTCGCCGGTTGGTGTGAACCGTGATCTTGTCGAGCATGGGGTGAACGGCTTTCTTGCTGAAAGTGACGACGAATGGTGTGCAGCGATCAAAGCTCTGCTGAATGATCCAGACTTGCGTCGACGGATGGGGGAAGCCGGCCGGCAAAAGGTTGAAGCGCGGTATTCCTTGCAGGTCTGGGGTCCGCGTGTGGCACTGATGCTGCGCAGGGTCATAGAAAACAGAGCCACCATCTAATGGTCTATTTCGGCCTCGCCAATATGTTATTCCTCTTGCGCTACGCACTGAACAACGTGGGGGGGAGGGGGCGTCGGGAGGTTTACTACGTCGTTCTTCTGTCGCTTTTTCTGTTCTCGGCCTTCCGGTTCCAAGTTGGCTGCGACTGGTCAGGTTATTATTATCAATACTTGGGTGCAACGGATATAGATTGGCAGCTAATTACGGCTCGCGAGCCAGCTTGGTGGGCTCTCCTTGGTTCGATCAAAGCACTAGGTTTTCCATATCCAGTAGCTAATATTGCCTCCAGCGCCATTTTTTTTATTGGGATCCACGTATTGGCGCGCCGGCAACTTGACCCGCTGGGTTTTCTGGTGTTGTTGTTTCCGATACTGATTATCAATATGCCGATGTCTGGCATCCGGCAAGGGGCTGCCATAGGGCTAATTTGTATCGCCTTTACAGCCTTTATTGATCGGCGTAGGAACTGGTTTGCGATTTGGGTGTTCGTCGCCGCAGGATTCCATTCAAGTGCTTTGGTCTTTCTGCTTCTATTTCCGCTAGCTACCGGGCGTTATACCAAGTCGCGATTGAGCATGGCCGTGGTTCTCGCTATCCCGGGTGTGGCTCTACTTGCTGGTGGAGAAAGTGCAGAGATCGCGACTTCCCGGTACATCGGATCTGGCGCGGAAGCCTTCGGCGCTGTGTTCCGGGTTGGCATCCTTGGACTGTCTGCGCTCTATTTTTTCTGGTTCGTTCGGAAAAAATGGATGCCCAATTTCTCGTATGACTATAGTCTTGTGAGCATTGGCGCGATCGGCATGATGCTGACGTTTCTTCTCCTCCCAGTCTCGACAATCATCGCCGACAGGTTTGGTTATTATTTCATCCCCATCCAAACGATGATCTTTGCGCGGCTACCGTATTTACCCTTTAAATTTAATCCCTCCTTGCATACTTCTTTGCCGTATCTAGGCCTTCTTGTGGTCTTTTTCGTCTGGACACAGATCTCCGGACATTTCAATCAATGTTACATCCCCTATCAAAGTTGGATTTTTGGTTTCCCGGGTGGCGATCTTCTTGATTCATGATATCCACGCGCCACGGTTGCAGAAAACAGGTTATTAAATGATAGAAAGTCATCATACGGACTTGCCGGGAGTATTGATTATTCAACCTGACCGATTCGGTGATCATCGAGGTTTCTTTGCAGAAACCTACAGCCAGCGCGTTTATGCTGAATTGGGAATCAATGAAAATTTTGTACAGGACAACCACTCGTTGTCTGCTGAGACTGGTACGGTGCGGGGGCTACATTTCCAAGGCCCGCCGCGCGCGCAGGCAAAGTTGGTCCGTTGCGGGCGGGGTGCGATCTTTGATGTCGCCGTTGATATCCGGAAAGGTAGTGAGACCTATGGCAAATGGGTTGGCTATGAATTGAGCGCTGAGAATGGCGCGCAACTGTTTATCCCTGCGGGTTTCGCCCATGGTTTTGCCACGCTGCAGCCCGATAGCGAGATCATCTACAAATGCTCGGATTATTACGCGCCAGAAACCGAGGTCGCGCTACGCTGGAATGATCCTGCCATTGGCATCAAGTGGCCCGTACAGGGCGCTGCGATCCTTAGTGATAAGGATTCTGTAGCACCCGTTCTGGCCGATCTAGAAAGCCCGTTTTTTTGGGAAGGGTAAAAAATATGAAAGTTCTTGTCACCGGCGGTGCAGGGTTCATCGGATCAGCGGTGGTACGCCAGGCTATCGCGGCAGGTCATGAAGTAGTTAATCTCGATGCGCTGACCTATGCTGCTTGCATCGAAAATGTCGCCTCCGTAGCCGACAATCCGCTTTATATTTTTGAACATGCCGATATTCGCGATCGAGCGGCCCTAGAGCGGATATTTGCAAAGCATCAGCCTGACGCTGTAATGCATCTGGCCGCCGAAAGCCATGTTGACCGCTCGATCGACGGACCCGGTGCCTTTATTGAGACCAACATCACCGGCACCTATAACATGCTCGAGGAAGCCCGCGCCTATTGGGTCAGTCAAGGCCATTCCGAGAGCTTCCGTTTCCATCATATCTCGACCGATGAGGTCTTCGGTTCGCTACCCGACGATCCTGCGGTGAAATTTACCGAGACTACGCCCTACGATCCGCGTTCGCCCTATTCCGCGTCAAAAGCTGCCAGTGACCACCTAGTGCGCGCCTGGCATGAAACCTACGGTCTGCCAGTAGTCCTAAGCAACTGCTCGAACAACTATGGCCCTTATCATTTCCCGGAAAAACTGGTGCCAGTGATCATCCTCAATGCGTTGGCCGGAAAACCGCTGCCGATCTATGGCAACGGTTCTAACATTCGCGATTGGCTCTATGTCGAGGACCACGCTGATGCACTGCTAACAGTGCTGAGCAATGGCGAGATCGGTCGGAGCTATAACATCGGCGGCGAGAATGAGCGCAGCAATCTTGACCTAGTGCAGACTCTCTGCGCAATTCTCGACGAGCTGCGCCCGGCCAACCGCCCTTATGCAGAACTTATTACCTATGTGGCTGACCGGCCAGGCCACGATGCGCGCTATGCGATTGATCCAAGCCGGATCCGCGACGAGCTTGGCTGGCGGCCTTCAGTAACTGTGGAAGAAGGTTTGCGGCGCACGGTGCAGTGGTATCTCGATAACGAAGAATGGTGGCGCGCGCTGCAAGACCGAGCCGGCGTGGGCGAGCGGCTTGGGGTCTCCGCGTGAAGTTTCTGGTTTTTGGCGAAAGTGGCCAAGTTGCGCGCGAGTTGCAGCGTCTGGGTAGAGATACGGTGATAGCTTTGTCCCGGGCAAATGCGGATTTAAGCAACACTGAGGCCTGCGCTGCAGTGATCGCAACCACCGATGCTGATGCTGTGATCAATGCTGCTGCCTACACTGCTGTGGACCGAGCAGAGGAGGAAGAGGGGCTGGCCCTGCGTATTAATGGAATAGCTCCCGGTGCCATGGCACTTGCCGCGGCCGCGCGCGGTTTGCCGTTCGTGCATATTTCCACTGACTATGTCTTTGACGGCAGCGGTGATCAGCCTTTTGGGGTTGCTGATGCTACCGGCCCACTGGGGGCCTACGGGCGAACGAAACTGGCGGGAGAAAAAGCGGTCCGCGCTGCCGGTGGCGCCTACGCGATCTTTCGGACTTCATGGGTTGTCTCTTCGCATGGGAATAATTTTGTCAAAACCATGCTGCGGCTCGGCGCTGAGCGCGATGCGTTGAACATTGTCGCTGATCAGATCGGCGGGCCCACCCCGGCGGCTGCCATTGCAAGGTCATGCTTTGCAACGGCACGGCAATTACGTGACGATCCGAGCAAAACCGGCACGTACCACCTTTCGGGTGGTTCTGAACTTAGTTGGGCGGATTTTGCCCGCGCCATTTTCGAGGTCTCGGGGATCGACTGCACGGTCAACGACATCCCAAGTAGTACCTATCCGACCCCGGCCAAGCGGCCGCTGAATTCACGGCTCGACAACAGCCGCACGCAAGAGATTTTTGGTTTGGCGCGCCCCGACTGGCGCGAGGGCCTTAATGACATTTTAAAAGATTTGGGAGCATTAGCATCATGAGTACGCGCAAGGGGATCATCTTGTCTGGTGGGTCTGGGACGAGGCTTTATCCAGTTACCATGGGTGTTTCAAAACAACTCCTGCCAGTTTACGATAAGCCTATGGTCTATTACCCTCTCAGCGTGCTGATGCTGGCGGATATTCGTGAGATCGCAGTGATCACAACCCCGCAGGATCAAGAGCAGTTTCGACGCACACTCGGCGACGGCAGCCAATGGGGCCTCTCACTTACCTACATCACCCAGCCGAGCCCCGATGGACTGGCCCAGGCCTTTATCTTGGCAGAAGAATTCCTCGACGGTGCGCCCTCGGCGCTGGTTCTTGGAGATAACATCTTCTATGGCCACGGCCTGCCAGGAATGCTCGCAAAGGCTGACGCAAAGCTAAGCGGCGGTACGGTATTTGGCTACCAGGTTTCCGATCCGGAGCGCTACGGGGTCGTGGATTTCGATGCCGAGGGCCGAGCTAGGTCAATTATTGAAAAGCCTGAAGTGCCGCCTTCGAACTTCGCCGTGACGGGGCTCTATTTTCTCGACGGTAGCGCTCCAGATCGCGCCCGACGGGTGACACCGAGCGCGCGAGGCGAGTTGGAAATTACCTCGTTGCTGGAAATGTACCTGCAAGAAGGCGCGCTTTCGGTTGAACGGATGGGACGTGGTTTTGCTTGGCTCGATACGGGTACTCATGAGAGCCTACTTGATGCGGGCACTTTTGTGCGTACTCTAGAAAAACGACAGGGCCAGCAGGCTGGTTGTTTAGAGGAGATCGCCTACCAACAGGGTTGGATCAACGAGGCTGAATTGGAAGCGCGCGCCGAAATGTTCCAAAAGAACGACTACGGGACCTATCTCAGGCGACTTCTCAAGTAGGCGATCCGGGTAGGGTTCGATCACAGGCCAATTCAATCTAATCTCTTCTCCTCCGGGTAGGGCGTTTCAAGAAAGAAAACGCTCTGCCGCGACATCTGAAGTAGACCGGACCCCGTTTCATCGTACACCCAAACGGTATCAGCTTTAGCCTTTTTGAATTCGCAGGGCGACGCCATTTTACCCCGCTGTGTGGGTTGTCGCCGTTATAGTCCTCGATCCAATCTCCTATCAAACAAAAAAGGCTTCGGCATTGGGTAGTGGGTTCACGCGCACCTAATCGCGCTTGAGCGTGTTTACGAAGGCCTTGGACATGCCGTTGGATTGCGGGGTGGCGTGAAGCATCACTTCAGACCGAGCTGGCGATCAAAGACGCGGTTTTTTTGCCGTGTAGGAGCTGCCATTGTCGTATAAGATCAGACAGCTACTTCCATTCACCGCTGACCGTCTCCTAAAGGAGATTTAGATGACCCATATCGTTCACCCGATCCTTCTGGCTGGCGGTTCCGGTACGCGGCTTTGGCCTCTGTCGCGCAAAAGCTACCCCAAGCAATTTGCGAAACTGATGGGTGAAGAAAGCCTGTTTCAGGCTTCGGCCCAGCGGTTGTCCGGTGGCGGGTTCGCCGCACCAGTAATCCTGACGGGGTCAGATTTCCGTTTTATCGTGACCGAGCAGTTGGCGGCGGTTGAGATTGCGCCTGCGGGCATTCTTATTGAGCCGGAAGGGCGCAACACCGCTCCGGCGATCCTTGCTGCAGCTTTGAGCCTCGCTGCCCGCGCGCCTGAAGCGCTTATGCTTGTGGCACCGTCCGATCATGTGATCCCTGATCCGGATGCTTTCCGGGCCGCCGTGCAGGCCGCGACGCCAGCGGCGCAGGACGGCCAGCTTGTGACATTCGGCATCCGCCCCGACCGGGCCGAGACCGGCTATGGTTGGCTGGAGATGAGCCAGGCACCCGCCGCTGATTTTGGGCCCATCCCGCAGCCCTTGAAGTGCTTTGTTGAAAAGCCTGACCGTGCGACTGCTGAGACAATGCTAAACGGCGGGCAGCACCTGTGGAACGCCGGGATCTTCCTGTTCTCGGTCAAGACGATCATCGCGGCCTTTGAGGCACATGCGCCCGACATGTTGGCGCAGGTCCGGATGGCGGTAGAGCAGGCGGAACAGGACCTCGGTTTTACTCGGCTCGCGCCAGAGCCTTGGGGTCAGATCGAAGACATCTCCATCGACTATGCGGTCATGGAAAAGGCCGATAACCTCACCGTGGTGCCCTATGGCGGGGCGTGGTCGGACCTTGGTGGATGGGATGCGGTCTGGCGCGAAACCGGCCCGGATGAGACCGGCGTGGTCGTGTCGGATTCCGCCACGGCGATTGACTGCGAGAACACCCTACTGCGGGCCGAAGACCCCCAGCAACAGTTGGTGGGCATCGGTCTGAGCGACATCATCGCAGTGGCCATGCCTGATGCGGTTCTGGTGGCCCATAAAGATCGCGCGCAAGACGTGAAAAAAGCCGTTGCCGCGCTCAAGGCCAAGGGGGCTACCCAAGCCGAAACCCTGCCGCGCGATTATCGGCCTTGGGGTTGGTTCGAAAGCCTTGTGGTCGGATCGCGCTTTCAGGTTAAACGGATCGTGGTCCACCCCGGCGCAGCGCTCAGCCTGCAAAGCCATCACCACCGATCCGAACACTGGATCGTAGTGGAGGGAACAGCCCGGGTAACCGTCGGTGACGAAGTAAAGCTCGTGACAGAAAACCAGTCGGTCTATATCCCCCTCGGCGCCACACACCGGATGGAAAACCCAGGAAAGGTGCCAATGGTGCTGATTGAAGTGCAGACTGGCAGCTATCTGGGTGAAGACGACATCATTCGCTACGAAGACGTCTACGCGCGAGGGCAGGGCGCTAAGGGGTAAATATCCCAATGCCGCCTTTCGGAATGACGTCCAAAGATAAACTAAAGTGAGCCGAAGTGTTTCCGGCTCCAAGTAGGGAATACCCATGTCAGATACTAAGATCGCTGTCGCAGGCATCGGATATGTCGGGCTGTCCAACGCGGTCCTTCTGGCGCAAAATAATCAGGTTGCGGCGGTAGATGTAGACCCAGAACGGGTCGCGCAGGTAAATGCGGGGCAATGTCCCATCGTCGATGCCGAGCTCGAAGGTTTCCTGCGCGATAAAGCGCTTCGGCTGACTGCGACCACCGATGCGGCCAAAGCCTATGCGGGGGCGGATTTCGTGGTGGTGGCCACGCCGACCAATTATGACCCAGTCGAAAATTATTTCGACACGTCTAGCGTCGAGGCGGTGATCCGCGCTGTTATTGACGTCAACGATCACGCGACGATTGTAATTAAGTCTACGGTCCCCGTTGGCTATACCGCTCAAATTTCGGCGCAGATCGGCGGCGATCGGATCATCTTTAGCCCTGAATTCCTGCGCGAGGGCAGGGCGCTGCACGACAACCTACACCCGTCGCGGATCATCGTCGGGGAGCGCTCGGCCCGGGCTGAGACCTTTGCCCAGCTCTTGGCCGAAGGCGCGCTGCGCAAAGACATACCGGTTCTCTACACGAATGCCTCTGAGGCTGAGGCGATCAAACTCTTTGCGAATACGTACCTCGCCATGCGCGTGGCCTATTTCAACGAACTCGACAGCTATGCGATGAGCCACGGCATGGACAGCCGGCAGATTATCGAAGGGGTCAGCCTCGATCCACGGATCGGCGCGCATTACAACAACCCCTCTTTCGGCTACGGCGGGTATTGCCTGCCGAAAGACAGCAAGCAGCTCTTGGCGAATTACTCCGAAGTGCCGCAGAACATGATCCGCGCCATCGTCGACGCCAACCGCACCCGCAAGGATTTTATCGCCGACCAGATCCTCGCCCGACGCCCCAGCCGCGTCGGCGTCTATCGGCTGGTGATGAAGGCTGGATCGGATAATTTCCGACAGAGCTCGATCCAGGGCGTGATGAAGCGGATCAAGGCCAAGGGGATCGAAGTTGTAGTCTATGAGCCTGAGATGGCCGAAGAGGAATTCTTTGGCTCGAAAGTGACGCGCAACCTCGTCCGTTTTAAAGAAGAGTGCGATGTCATCTTAGCGAACCGTCGAACGCGCGATCTTGATGACGTTTCGGAAAAAGTCTTTACCCGCGATCTATTCGGGGCTGACTGATGTAAGCACTTTTTACGGTAGGCCGGGATAGGGCGTAGCGGAGTTGGCAGCAATATAAAGGCCCCCCCCCGGATGCGGCGCTCCCTGCCATAAGCTAAACTTTGATGGCATATCTGTCTT
Source organism: Sulfitobacter sp. OXR-159 (assembly GCF_034377145.1). Lineage (NCBI taxonomy): Bacteria > Pseudomonadati > Pseudomonadota > Alphaproteobacteria > Rhodobacterales > Roseobacteraceae > Sulfitobacter > Sulfitobacter sp. OXR-159. Next base: position 103,527 of record NZ_CP139709.1, on the reverse strand, counting down.
GGTCTGACCATGATCGTCACAATGGGGCAGATTTCCGCTAAACGCGAAAATCGCAGTGGCCTGACTAGCAAGCTTACCGCATGTAGCCGTTATGGAATAGCTCGCTAAGCGCTCGTCGCAAGTGACGTCAACAAAGTTCAGGTATTTAAGATGGTTGATTTTCAAACGGCTCCGCTCGACCCTAAGCGCCGCCGGTTGGTCGCGATTTGGCTGACGTTTGGCCTTTCAGCCTGCATTGCCGTAGTGACCCTGATCCCATCGAATGCCGCGCCAGACGTGCCAGGGGGTGACAAAGTGCATCACGTCTTGGCCTTTATGGCTTTGACATTGCCTTCTGCAGCCTTCTACCCGAAAGCACTTCTTCGTGTCGTGCTCGCTGCGGCGTTCTATGCAGGTCTCATCGAGGTCATCCAGCCCTTCGTTGGCCGGTCAGGGGAGATAGCTGACTTCCTGGCGGACCTCCTTGGGATTGCGATCGGAGCAATTATTGGTCTTTTGCTGCATTGGGGAAGCGGATGTTCGTTCATGCTGCGTCGCCAGCGGGATTGATCTTGAGCCCCCAAGAGCAACCTCTCGGCCTCAATTAATTTTCTTTAGGGCACCTCGATTATTGAACAATTTTTGGTAGTTTGGCGGCGCGGGCGGCCTGAAGCAGGATCGTGGCTTTCGTCTGGCAATTGGCAGAGCCTCGCAACCGCTGTATTGCGGCCTTCAAGCCTTGTTTGTCATGCTTTGACGCGTGATCGGTTCTTGGATCGCCCGGTATTCACGCCGGACACGGGTTGATGCGGCGCAGTTGAACGAGGCGTCGCATGTTATATGCGAGGTTCTTCATCCCGATCCTAGCCTTGGCTCGCACCAGACCAATGCTACGCACAAGGGTGCCACCCATGTCGTTGGTCTGTGCGCCGAATACATGTTCCACCCGGACCCGAACGGTGGATTTGGTCCGATTGCTGCCCTTGGCCTGATCTGTGAGAGGTTTGCCGCGTTTCCCCTTACGGTGGATGTGACTTTTCAGCTTCCGCGCGCGCAATTTCGCCTCCGTCTCCTCGGACCGATAGGCCGCATCCGCCCACACACCGGAGCCGGTATTGCCTCGCATCAGCAGGTGATCCACCGCTTGACTGTCATGCAGCGCGGCATCGCTGACGTGATAGCGCCGGACCAGCTTGTGCTTTCGGTCGACGTTCACATGGTTCTTGTAGCCGTAATGGCTCTTGCCGTGCTTTTTCGTCCAGCGCGCGTCCACGTCCTTCTGGCTGCGCTTGGCGGGCTTGTTTTCCCAATGCTCGGGGTTCTCGCCCTTCTTGATTGACGCGTTCTCGTCGCGCGTGTTGTGATTGCGCGGCACCGCCACAATAGAGGCATCAAGAATTTGCCCACCCCGAGCGATATACCCCTGCCGCGCCAAATACCCGTCAAATTGACGAAACAGCTCTTCCACCTTGCCCGCCTGCGCCAGCGCATCGCGATACAGCCACACCGTCTTTGCATCCGGCACCTGGTCCGCAAGGCTAAGTCCCAGAAACCTCATAAAGGACAGCCGGTCACGGACCTGATATTCGATCTGATCGTCCGACAGGTTGTAGAGTGCGCTCAGCACCAGCGTCTTGAACATCAGCACAGTGTCCATCGGCTTGCGGCCTGCGCGCGACTTGCGCTCCGCATCAGGCTTGCGCCAAACCTCATCCAAAATAGAACGAAACTCCTCCCACGGCACGACCGCATCGATCTCAACCAATGGGTCCTTCTTCGCGTCAAGGCTCGCATAGCGGTCGGAAAGATCAAAGAAACCCATCTGCGTCATTGCCGTCTCCCTTGTGCCGGTTCGTCCCATCAAAGATAACGCAGCACCGGGGTTGGGGCAATTTTTAGAGGTGCCCTTTACTGTAGAGACTGCATAACGAAGGTTCGATGGGCCCGATACATCGAGGATTTGGCTGGCTGTCGATATAGCTCAGTATGATCAGCGTCGTTGGTTGCGCCGGAACGACAATCACTGAACCACGCCGGGCTCTTGGCATTCGATCGTTCGGACTATCTGTAGGGTTTGCCCCAATCTAGGATTAGCCGTCTCTTGCCTGCTGCTAACACGTAATGTAGTGTGCGGGCAGATCGCGAGCGCATGATGTGCTTCGGTCGCCTGTAAACTGGGCGCCGACACATCAACGGGGTGCCCTATTCTGTGGAGCGCCATAATGATCAAAACTTACGGTTTGCCGCCCAATACAATATCGGCAGCGGACGTCCTCTCCCATACATCAGTGGACCGCGGTGTCATCTCGAACTGTACCGGTAAATCTGCGATGACCCTTTGCCGGAATGCACAGCGATTTGATAAAATGCCCGATGGTCTCGCGATCGGAGGGTCTTCGACATGAGCATGCAGGCAAGTGACCTTGTCATACCTGACGTAGCGCTTTGGGCGATGCGGCATCGGTTGACACCCCAACAAGCGATTTTCGTTGAAGCCTACCGCCAGGACTTTGACCCAGTGAAAGCGCTTCGCATTGCGGGCTTTTCTGGGCGGAATAAAAAAGCGCTCGCCATGAAGCTGCTGAACCAGCGGAATATCCAAGCGGCTCTCAAGGCCCGCAACGAAGAGCTACATTGCCGCGCTGAGGAAATGCGGGAGGCAGCTTTGGAATGGATTCGGGACATGCTTGAGGCGAATCTTGCTGATATTTTCGATCCAAATGAACGCCCTAGACCTGTTGCCGACTGGCCGGTCATATGGCGGAAGGGCCTCGTCCATTCAGTGAAGGTTCAATCGAAACCGGGCCACAGTGCGACGTTCGAGTTTCAAATCAAGATAAGTGATAGGCTTCGGTTTCTTGAACTCTTGATGCGCCATCTCGGGATGCTCGGTCCTCGCATTAAGCGCAACGAGGATAAGAAACTTTTGGCAGCAGCGCAGGCGGCGCAAAAGAACGCGGATCGGATGGCGCTTCGGAAACCATAAGAGTGGCCGCTCCCGATATCCAGGGCATGGTCAAAAGAGGGTCATGCCTCCCAAACATTTTGCTCAGCATATTCCAAGTAGCGGGCGAGAACATTTACGGACTTCCAGCCACCGGCCCGCATAATGGCTGCGGTATCGAAGCCTTTGCGCAAGAGATCTTGCGCGGCACCGACCCGCATTGAGTGGCCGCTGAACGCGCGGACGTCTTCAGCGGGGTAGCCGGCTTGCTTTGCGGCGGTCTTAACCACCGTCTTGACGGTGGTATCGCTGAGACTGCGGTCTACCGGGCGTTCTTGATAAATCGGGCAGAAAAGCCACTCAATGCTCGGGCCGCGCCAGGCCTGCCAATCCAATACGCGCTGCGCCGTGTCGATAGACGTAAATGCAACACGGCCTTGACCTTCTTGGTCTGCTTTGCTGCGGCGGATCAGCACCCGCAGGGTACCATCGGCCCGCAGCGTAATATCCTCGTCGCGCAATGCGACCAGTTCTGATCTGCGGGTCATCAGTTCATAACCTAGAGACAGCATGGCCGTGTTGCGCAGTCCCCAAGGGGTTTTGGGTTGAACGGCGAGAAAACGTTTTAGGTGCGATGCTGTCAATCCGCGCGCCTGCTGCGGACGCACCGGTTTTGCGCGTCGAACGCGCCGGTAAGCGAGATTGATTGCTTCGTCATGCGTCGGATCTGCAAGCCCCAACAGCCGATGAATCTTGCGGATCGCATATAGGCGACGCCTTACCGTTGACGGTGCCCGGTGCTGGCCTTCGGCTTCCAAGAACGCGCAGACCTGCCCAACGCTTGCAGGAAAGGGATCAATCCGCTCTTCGGCACACCAGGTGACATAGGCTTGCACATCACAATGATATGCGCGCATCGTTGCATCAGAATACGCCCCATCGAGAGTTTCTAATGCTTTGCTCCACTCCACCATACCCGACCCCACCATACCCGATCTCCCATAAGATTCGCTTGGTTATGATAAAAAATATATCATAACTATCGCTATGTCAATTACAGGTCAGCAAATACGGACAGCGCGGGCGGCGCTGAATTGGTCGGTTAAAGATCTCGCCGATGCTACGGGTGTCGGTACCGCGACGATTGTGCGCTATGAGTTGGCGGAGGCCGGCGTGCCGAAGTCCCGCAAAAACAATCTTGAGATACTACGTACTTGTTTCGAGGCTGCCGGGATCGAATTTATCGGCGCCCCCGATGACGCGCCCGGCTTACGGTTCCATCCTTTAAATTCCTGAACTTACCCTGAATGAGTTCAGGGTCAGATTTCTGAGTTGTCCGCAAAAAGGGTTGCGGACGGCTGCGTCTATATCTAGTGTTTGAAGCACATACCGTGCGCATGATGTGCTAGGTCCGATTTCCGCTCAGCGGAGGTGATGTGCAAGATGCCAGTGCCTCCGCTCATTGCAGGGACGCACCAATGCGCATTTCCGGTTCCCCAACGACAATTTTTGTCTGCATAGCACCTACGCGTGCGCCGCCTGGCGTGTTGGTTTGGTCTTTTGCCCCTCGGCAAAGGCCACTTTCAAGAAAACCCAACCCGCCGGAAGGAACCCAGAGATGACTAAAAAGCCCACATCTGTACACCAGAAACGCCAACCCGTCGCGCTTGGGGGGAGCAGAGCGTACCTTGAAGAGATCGAAAGCGAATTCCACGACGTTCTTCAGGCCCGCAGCGCGTTGGAGCGCCGTCGTGCCAGTGAGGTTGCTATCCTGGAAATGGAGCTCAAGCAGCACCGCCGCATGCGCGATACGCGCCTTATGGCATTAGTCCGCGATATGGCGGCGGGCTATTTTTCCACAGGGCAGTTCGTGGTCCGGCCCTATGCTGAAGAACGGTATTTGAAACTCGCCCGAGACCTCGTGGGTGAGGATCCAACGCGCCAGATGAAAGCGGCGGAAAAGCTAGAAGCTGCAGGAACGACGCTGGATGAGCTCTACGCGCGTGCCTATCAAACTCTCGCGGAGGACTTGAGCCATCATGAAAAGTGCATCGCAGGCTTGGAAAAGCGCCGCCGCGAGCTTTTGGACGATTTCGAAGCTCTCCGGGTTATCGCCCCACGGATGCGGTCCAATGGATAAGCGCGACCAAACCGAAGCGGCGCGCGCTGACCCATCCCAAAATGCCCGACGGCACGGGTTAACAGCGCCCGTGCCAACCCAGCAAACGCTGACAATCTACCGCGAGATCCTCAACAATCCCGAACAATGTGCGGCAAGCTACGCGAACCCTAAAGTGACCCGTTTGGCATGGGAGTTCGCGGAGGCCGAGGCCCAGGTCAAGCGCACCAGCGCCGCTGAGCGCGAGCATCTTTTCGGCAGCGCGAGAGCAGACGCCGTTACAAACGACGATTTCCGAAAGGTGGTGCTGGACGTCCCGACATTGCGGGAGATCGTTTTCTCGCAAACGACGGATGTCGCGGCTGCGGTCGCAGCCGCACAGGAGGCAGCATATTGGAAAGCCTATTGGAAAAAGGCAGACCTGCTAAAGCGCTATCGTCGCGAGGCTGAGACTAGAAGAAAGAAAGCGCAGGCCGCTTTTACCAAGGCGCTGGTGAAAGACGATCCTTACCCGCCTGATTGAGTCGGGAGGTTTGCTGGTTAGAGGGGCGCAACCGGGTCCCCGACCTGCCGTAACAAAGCAGCATCTGCTTTCGTTATGGCGCGCTATTTGACAATTGAGAACGATTTAGTCTCGGGGCGCGGAGAGCCTGCGCCCCGAGGCCGCGCGGTATCAGTCTTGGTATCTGGCGCTTGGTCCTCCTGCGAGGGAAGGGGCGATTTCGGTAAAGTCGCCGATAATGTACAAGCCTCTCCCTACGAGATGTTCGCGCGCGCTGGTCTCCCACGCCCGCGTGCCTGCTCTTTGAGAAACAGCTCATGGGTTTGAATTGGGCTGTGACGGGTTTGGAAAACCAAGAGGCAGCTTGCAGCTTGGTGGGCTTTTTTAAGGCTGAGCGACAGCGCAAGCATGATCGCGTTTTCTCCTGATCTCTTTAACGCGACAGCTTCGTGCCTGGAATCGCTGATCAAGCCTGACGTTCGACGACTCTCGGAAAAGGTCTTCGGCCTTCAAGCCGTGGCGGGTGCGGCCCGCAGCGTAGCTGCTGCGTCAGAACCTGTTTTTTGGGGATGTTAAACGCGACAGCTGAACGATATCCATGCCCTCATGATGAGACATTTGCTTCCGTTGACGGCCCTTTTAATGGGGTCATCATTTCTTCTGTTTGCTGGGGGGGTAAACAGTTTGATCTTACCAATCCGAGGCGAGGCCGAAGGATTTACGGCTGCCTCGCTGGGTTTGCTGGGAACCGGATGGGCCGTCGGCTATGTGATGGGATGTTTGCGCACGCCTGCACTGGTGGCCCGTGTAGGACATATTCGAGCGTTTGGCGCCATGTGCGCAATCGCAGCTATCGCCGTTCTGCTCTCGCTCGTCCTTATCACGCCATGGGTCTGGATCCCGGTGCGTGCCTTGTCCGGCTTTTGTTTCGCCGGTGCGGCCATGATCGTGGAAAGTTGGTTGAACGAGCGCGCTGACGCGAAGTCGCGCGGGCGGGTTTTCGGACTCTATACAATGGTCAACCTCTCGGCTACGACTGCCGGGCAGATGGTGCTCACACTGGGGGATACCAACGGCTATTTTTTCTTCGTGCTCGCGGCAATGGTTTATTGTTTGGCCCTGTTGCCGACCGCAATAAGCGCCACCACGACGCCTCGGCCTTTGACTCAAGCCAAGCTTGCGTTAGGCCGGCTTTGGAAGAACTCCCCCATTGCCGTCTTTGCTGTATTGATGGTCGGCGTCTCCAATGCTTCTTTCGGCACTTTGGCCGCGGTTTATGGGGCGCGCATCGGATTGTCTCTAAACGAAATCGCCCTGTTTGCGAGTATCCCGATTCTGGCTGGCGCTGCATCTCAGATCCCCGTCGGCATCGCCTCAGATCGCTATGATCGCCGTAAAGTTCTGATCGCCGTGACAGTCTTTGCCATTCTGGCGGACGGATTGTTCTTGTCCGTCGGGGTGCCGCAGCCCGCTCTGGCGCTGGTAATGTCCGCCCTGTTCGGAGCAACGGTCTATGCCATGTATCCTATCATTGTGGCACATGCGAACGACCACGCTGAACCTGGGTCCTTTATTCAGGTCAGCGGGGGGCTGTTGCTCGTATTTGGGATTGGTTCGATTGTCGGACCCACCGTGGCCGGTGTTGCGATGACCAGATTTGGTGCCTCTACGCTCTTTGCGGTAACGGGAACTGTCCATTTGTCCTTGATCCTGTTCGCGCTTTTGCGGCTTAGGATTGCGCCAGCTGTGGCCTCAAAGGACAAGGTGGCCTTTCAGGCAAAACCCCTCGTACGCGCGTCCACACCAGAGACGGCGGCGCTTGGAGCAGATCAAGAAGAGCTTAATGCTGGCCAGTCAGCGGCGTTTGCGGATGGCCCTTCTTCGCAATCGAAGGATTAGAGATGCTGCCAACAGACAGACCTCTCCCTTCTCAGAGGGGTCTACCGACAGATTGAGTTGCTCGAGTTTCCCGAAACGGGGAAATGCTCGCCTTGAAGTAGAAACATGCCGCGTCATCATGAGCGCTGCATCTGAAAACTGTGGTGAGGCGTGTCGTGGCTACCACACTCGTAACTTGCGGCGCACTTACAGAGGCGCTATATTGTTAGTGCGCAGTAAGACTGGAGATTGCATGAGTAACCTGACCATAAGACTGGACCCCGATGAGAAGTCCCAGCTGAAGGCTTGGGCAAAGGTCAAAGGTGTAAGCACGACCGATTACATCAAAGCCCTTGTCGCCGCAGATATGGCAGCGGGAAGTCCACAAGAACGTGCTGCTGCTTGGTTTCGCGAAAATGAATCCGCGATCGCTGCGGAAGCAGACCTGGTCACAAATAACGGGGTCCCGGGCTCTCATCTGGCTTTGAACCACCCATGGCCTAATGCAGAAGTTTGACGTTTTCGAGATCGCTGGCGATCTTTACCTCGTTGTTCAAGCAGACCATCTATTGGAGCTGAATACGGTCGTTCTGGTGCCGGTCTTGCCCCGTGACGCGCTTCCGGCTCTGACGAAATTTACCGTGGATGTGACAATTGCCGGCAGTCCCTTTCGTGTCCGTACCCACATGCCTCTCACAGTACAGGCAAATCGATTACGGCACCTTGACCCGGTGCATCAGCTCTCTGCGGAGGAGGGGCACCGCGTTATGGATGGCCTTTACGCTATTCTTTGGGGACTCTAGGCAGCAGCCGAACCCCGCATGGTAGATATCTTGAAAGGTTTCGGATTTGGGGCTGTTGCTCGGTTGCTATTAGAGCTTGCGGTTTGCGCGCGGGGGCGGTGAATGCCCCAGGGGACGGTTTGGCCGTATCAGGAGCGTAACAGCAACTTTAGCCGCTCTGGCGCTTCTCCACATTAATTGCCAGACCTTAACACCGTTCCCGAAACGGCCCCCGGCTCACCTTGAAGTTGCGCTACTCCAATTCCCCTAGAACCCTCACTTTCTGCAAGGGCGAGAAAGGCGGCGCGCCGAAGCTCCGTTTCCGTGCAGCATCAGGACCATGACGAAATCATCCAATTCATAGTGCTCGTAGGCTAAGCCCGGCAAATGTCTGTGGCGCGGGCCAAACGCCTGATAACGCCTCCTCTCAAGCGGCCCTGATCTGAGACCAAGCAGCGGCTTAGCTGTTTACCTAACGATAGGGCTGTGGCCAGCCCGTTCGTGCGCGATCTCGACCGCGAGACCTATGACACGAACACCCAGCCTATGCTCAGCCATATCAACGTCGGCACCGGGGTCGATGTGTCAATCATGGAACTGGCGCAGATGGTCGCTTGGGTCACCGGCTTTAAGGGGCGCATTACCAATGATCCCAGCAAGCCAGACGGCACCCTCCGCAAGCCGATGGACATAAATCGTCTGGCGAATATGGGATGGCGTGCCTCAATTGACCTCGAAAAGGGGCTGCAGGAAACCTATGACTGGTTTACCCACGATCAGGATGCCATCCGCCACTGACCTTTTCCCGACAGGATATTTTCAATGGCCCATATTGTTCACCCGATCCTCTTGGCTGGTGGTTCCGGCAAACGGCTTTGGCCGCTATCGCGCAAGAGCGATCCCAAGCAATTTGCGAAACGGATTGGCGAAGAAAGCCTGTTTCAAGCTTCGGCCCAGCGGTTGTCCGGTAAGGGTTTCGCTGCTCCGGTGATCCTGACGGGGTCTAATTTTCCGTTTTCTCGTGACCGAGCAATTGGCGGCGGTCGAGATCGCGCCTGCAAGCATTCTTATTGAGCCGGAAGGGCGCAACACCGCCCCGGCGATCCTTGCGGCAGCTTTGAGTCTTGCCGCCCGCGCGCCTGAAGCGCTGATTCTCGTGGCACCGTCCGATCACGTGATCCCTGATCCGATTCCGCCACGGCGATTGACTGCGAGAACACCCTGCTGCGTGCTGAAGAGCCGCAGCAACAGCTGGTCGGTATCGGTCTGAGTGACATCATTGCGGTCGCCATGCCTGATGCGGTTCTGGTGGCCCATAAAGACCGTGCGCAAGACGTGAAAAAAGCCGTTGCCGCGCTCAAAGCCAAGGGTGCTGCGCAAGCCGAAACCCTGCCGCGCGATTACCGACCCTGGGGTTGGTTCGAAAGCCTCGTAGTCGGCTCGCGCTTTCAGGTTAAACGAATCGTGGTCCACCCGGGTGCGGCGCTCAGCCTGCAAAGCCATCACCACCGATCCGAATGCTGGATCGTAGTGGAGGGAACAGCTCGGGTAACCGTTGGTGACGAAGTAGAACTCGTGACCGAGAACCAATCGGTCTATATCTCCCTCGGCGCCCCGCACCGGATGAAGAACCCTGGTAAGGTGCCGATGGTGCTGATTGAAGTGCAGACCGGCAGCCATCTGGGCGAGGATGATATTATTCGCTACGAAGATGTCTATGCACGGAGGCAGGGGGCGAAGGGATAGACATCCTATTGCCGTCTCCACGTCATGGGTTGGGTCGGGTAGACGCAGCAGCTGGTGGACCTTCCGGATGGCGTAGATGCGACGGCGTACAGTTGAGGGGGCAAGGTCCGACCCTTGTTCGATCAGAAACGCGCAGACCGTATCAACGCTGCCAGGAAAGGCAGCCCGATGGTATTGCGAACACCATAGGATATATGTCTCGATATCTGAATAGTAGGCGCGCATGGTACAAGGCGCATACGCCCCTTCGAGGCGCTTGAGCTCTGCGCACCAATCGGGGATAATATCTGTATGAATAATTTTGGACATGATTGTCCATATAGTGGACATTTTGTGCGCAGTCAATGATAACTGGTTTGCAAATTCGCGCGGCTAGAAGCGCACTGCGGTGGTCGGTGGAAGATCTCGCGAACTCAGCAGGTATTGCTGGAAAGACAGTTCGGCGAATTGAGGCGATCGATGCTGTTCCTGAAAGCACCCTAAAGACGGTTTCCAAGGTCAAATCTTCCCTTGAAGCCGCTGGCATCGAATTTATCGGCACGCCTGAGGATGGCCCGGGCATCCGCATACGCACCCCGAAACGATAGGCGATCGCCATGTTTCCTTCTCACGCAATGGCCTCCAATTGGAAGCGCCGGCGGACGATTTCGATCTGGCTAACAATCGGCTTGGCACTGAGCATTGCCACGCTGACGCTGGTCCCCCTACACGTACCCACAGATGTTCCTGGAACCGACAAGGCGCATCATATCTTGGCTTTCGCGGCATTGGTTCTGCCGAGTACGGCTTGCTACCCCAAAGCCCTTTTTCGAGTGGTTCTTGCGGCCATACTCTATGGGGCGCTGATTGAGATTATACAGCCCTATGTCGGGCGGCACGGTGAGTTCGCTGATTTTCTCTCAGACGTTCTTGGGGTGGGTGTTGGTGCGGCCATGGGCTTTGTTTTGCGCAAGATCTTCATGCGCCGAGACGCCAACACCTAGGATTTCCGCCCTGATTGTCCTCGGGTATGGAAGCCGATGGTTCGCTAGACTTTACAACATCGAGTAGCGGGTTTGAGATTTTCTTGAACATGTAGTAGTGTCGCGTATCAGTGACCAGTCGGAGATGCGACATGTCTAATGATATTTCGGCGCTGCCTGCGCCCCTCGACGCACAGCAAGAACTGCTCGACCAGATCCCGCGCCTTCCAATTCTTCCTGGCGAGAATGCAGCTGCTTTTGAGGATCTGCGGCAGGCGCTCCTGTCTGAACTCAATCCGTCCTCTCCTTATCAAATGTCTCTTGCCGAAAATCTGATCGCCTTGGAATGGGAGATCCACCGGCACCGTTCCCTAAGCGAAGGATTGTTGCGCAAACATTTTCGGGAGGCCGCGCAGGAAGTATGGGAGAAAGATTTGCTAGGAGCGTTTTCCCAGTTCGGAGAGGCTTCGAGCGAAGCAAAGGATTTTGCTGAAGGGCTTTTGGACCCGCTCTCTGAGCAATCGGCGACGTCTCTGGCTTGGTTAGAGGAACGGAATATCGGTGTCAGCGAGATTGCCGCAGCCGCTTATGAAAACGCAGGCAGGGCGCTCGTCCCACATGAGACAAAGCTGGCCGATCTCGAAATTCGCCGCCGCCGGCTGCGCGAAGACTACGATAGACTGAAAGTCGCCAACACCAGGCCGATCGAAGACGCACAATTCGTGGCTGGCCATGGCGACTGATCGTCAGATCAGAGCGAACCGGGCTAACGCCCGGCGAAGCTCTGGCCCGAAGTCGGCAGTGGGGAAGCGTAAGGTCTCGCAGAATGCACGGCGTCATGGGTTAACCACACCTCCCCCGTGGGACCAGGTGACCCGCTGGTACCGTATTATCGTGGGCGATGTTACAGCCCAGCCGAACTTTTCTGGCGGGGAGCCGTTCGAACAGGCAGCCATCCGGTTGGCTGAAGCAGAATCCCGCCTTGAGCGCATCACCAAAGCCGAACGCGATTATTTTCTGGAGATGCATGATCGGGCGGAGCAGGGGGCCGGCGGGATGTCTCGGCTGGAGCGACTCGTGACGCGGTTTGAAGGGAAGGAGCTCGACTACGAAGATGAGGATGTACTGCTCATGTTCGCGGAGAATCCTAAAGGGAATGCATTCCATTCAGGTGCGGCCCGGGTACTAGCCCGCTCAAGCCCCACGAGACCTGCCGCAATGCGGAAGACCCTGAAAACCTTACAGCGGTACCGGCGGGATGCCGAGAGCGCCCGACGAACGGCATTAAAGGCGTGGATCAGGGCGCAAACATGATTTCCAGAAACAAAGCCAAATTCAACCAGAGATTGCTGTAGGGCCGAATTCGACTTTAAGTCACTGATATAACTTTATAAAATTAAAATTTCCAAATTGTATTGAGGACGAACCCCCGATAACGTGCAACATCAGGAGCGTGCGGGTCGATCCGCCCAACGAGGCTCAGAGATGGGTAAAAAACGCGCCTCCTGCAACCCGCCCGGGCATTCGCGCGACTAGGGAGGTGATCCCAGGCCCATTGCATTACACACCAGTCATGTGTATTTTATGTGCGACGTAGGAGAACGATATGCAGACCACAGCCGAAAAGCAGCGCACAAACATTACCCTTACGGCAGAAAATCTCTCTGCCGCCCGGGAATTAGGCTTGAATGTCTCGGCGATCAGCGATGCTGCTGTCGGAGAAGCGGTGCGTGCGGCGCGGGCTGCGGCTTGGGCATCAGACAACGCGGCGGCGATTTCAGAGCGGCGTGCTTGGATTGAGACCAATGGGATGCCGCTGGCGGACGTACAGGTGTTGCGACTCGGCTGATGGCGCAGTTCCACGTCTACCAAGTATCTGGCGGTCGGCTTGTGCTCGACCTTCAGACGGATTTCATCGACACAGGTTCCCGCGTCGTCGCACCTTTGATCCCGATTGCAGGCGGGCCAGGGGTTATAGGACGCCTGGAGCCGGTATTCGAAATTAACGGCGATGCCTATGCCCTGCACACTGCAGAGATGGCGGCGATCCCCTCTGCGTTGCTCAAAGGTCCTCCCATCGCGGACCTTTCCGCATCAGACTATGAAATCCGCGGAGCCCTCGACATGGTCTTTTCGGGGTTCTGAGCGGGCCAATTTGACCAGCCTTCTCCTCCGCGCGCTATCTGATCCGGTTAGGCTAAGAACCCAGCAATCCGCCGCGCGATCTCGCCCCGCTCATAATCCAGCGTCGCTACATGGTAAGACCGCTCTAGCCAAGACAGCCGTATCTCACTTGACCCCACCGAAGTCGCGATACGCAGCGCGTTTTGTGGGTCGACAACATTGTCGCTTCGCGACTGCATAATCTGGATCGGCTGCCGTATCAGCGGCAGCAAGGCGCCGGTCGCATTCGTCAGCAGGAACCGCTCCTTTAGCGTATCGCGTGGGATCCGATCATAGCAGATTTCGGTCATCCCGGGTTCGGCGATGTCGGAGCCGATGCCGGCGATGAACGCTGGCCCGTTTGTTTCGTAAAGCGGCGCCACAACCTCGGGGCGGTAGAGACCGGTTGAGCCATTGATGCTGACCACGCCCTGTGTATTATCGGGCATTCTGGCGGCGAGGTTGAGCGATAGTGTCGCGCCCAAGGATAGCCCGCCGACGATCACTCGCGAGCAGCGTGTGGAGAGGGTGGCGAGAGCGTCCTCTGCAGAGGCGACCCAATCCGCTTGGCCGGTTTTTGCCAAGGCGGCAGGGGTTTCGCCATGTCCCGCAAGACGCGGGCAATATACCGTCGCGCCGCTGGTCTCATGTACTTTTTCCGCGACTTCTCGCACGCTCTGCGGCGTGCTGGTGAAGCCGTGGAAAAAGAGAAATCCGGTATCGCTGCCTTCGAGAAGAAAAGGCTGCGCCTCGGGCAGGTCGAAGGGGGCGATCGGGGTCTGTTTCATAGGCGCATAAGATCGCGCTATCCCCGCGTTACGCAAATACACTTGTGGTATCGTCCGATAACCGAACGCGATCAACCAAGCGGTGGGAAGTGGTTGCGGAACTGACGCAACAGCCCGGTATCTGCCTTGATGCTCCATGCCATCGAGATCGTCGCCTCTGCATCTAGCCCTGCTATCGGCACCAGTTCTAACGCTGCGGGCAGGCTCTCGGCCATGGTCATGGGGAAAAGCGTCACCCCGCGGCGTTCGGCCACGCGTTGCAAAATCACCTGCACGTCCCAAGCCTCATCCACCACCACGGGGGAAAGGCCCGCGCGATCGCAAGCGCTGTCTAGCAGCGCGCGCCATGAGCGCCAGTTTTCTCGCAGCCCCATGACGAAGGGCATCTCTGACAACTCAGTGACGTGCGAAGGGGCTTCGCCGGCGGGGGCGACCACACCGATGCGCGAACTCCAGACGGGCATTTGGTCGATCCCCGGTGCGCCAACGGTGGGATGAGAGAGCAAAAATCCAAGGTCGATCGCACCGGACTTCAAGTTTTTCAGCATGTTATCCGTGGACATGACATGCATCTCGACCTGCACGCCGGGGACGCTGCGGTGGAAGGCATCCAGCGCTTCCGAGATTTGCCGTGAGGTGGCGAGGGCGGAATAGCCCACGATGATATGCCCACGGGCCCCGGCAGCATTCTGGCGTGAAGCGCGGATTGTCCGCTCGAACTGCGCGACCGTCTGGCGCGCATCGTCGAGGAAAACGACGCCTTCCGGTGTGGGGATCACGCGCGGCCCGCTGCGATCGAATATCCGAAACCCCAAATCCACCTCAGTGTCTTTCACGGCTTTCGAAATGGCCGGCTGCGCGATATTGAGCATCTCGGCTGCGGCGCGGAAGCCTTGGGCATCGGCCACGGCCAAAGCGTATCGCAGATGTCGGAGGTCGAGCCTTGTGGGTTTCCTGCCGTCATTCATTGATGCTTCCGTGTTGATCGCGTTTCGTTATCACTCGATCAACCATCGCTATTTGTCAACTGACCCTTCAGCGGTGAGGTTGAATCGGAATTACGGGCCCGGTTCCCGTCTTGGTATGGGGAGGAGGCCCGATGCTGACGCTGTTCAACAGATTATGCTCTTGGCTGATGTTTATCGGCGGCTTCGGTGTCATCGCGATGATGCTGAACATCGTGGCCGATGTCGTCGCTAAACTGGTGTGGAACGCGCCGATCCAAGGCACTGTCGAGATGTCGTCCTACTACTATATGGTCGCGCTGGTCATGCTTCCGATGGCCTTTGTCGAGATGCAGGACCAGCAAATCTCCGTCGATCTGTTGTTCAATCACTTCCCCGCATGGCTTCAGAAACTCGCGTTGCTCTTTAGCTGCCTGGCCGCCGCCGCGATCTTGGCCGTAATGACATGGCGCACCGGGCTGGACGCCATGCGCGCCCTGCGTGTGGGCGAAGTCGTGATGGGCGGACGTGAAGTCATTGTTTGGCCTTCGCGTATGGTTTTGCCGCTCGGCTTCGGCCTTGCCAGTCTCGCCGCGTTGCTGCGGGGTCTGCTGGTGCTGCGCGGGCAGCCTGTCACCCAGTCCGACCTCGATGGGGGCATGTCATGAGCAATCTTGTTATCGGCTGGATCGGTGTGGGCGCGCTGTTCGGCCTGCTGGCCTTTCGGATGTCCATCGGGACCGCCCTTATGGCGGTATCTTTCGTGGGCATTACCGTGATGTTCAACCTACAAGCCGCGTTCGGCATCGTCAGCGCCATGCCCTTCAACTTGATCGGAGACTGGTCACTGACGGCAATCCCGATGTTTCTCTTCATGGGGTTCATCGCCGCCAATACCGGGCTGACGGCGGGCGCGTTCGATTTGCTGCGCGTGATGCTGGCGCGGGTGCCGGGTGGACTGGCTTCGGCCAGTGTTGGCGCTTGCGGGCTCTTCGCGGCCGCTTCTGGCTCTTCCATCGCGACGACCGCTGCAATGTCGAAAATTGCCGTGCCTGAAATGCTAAGGGCGAAATACCACCCCTCGCTGGCCACCGGCGTGGTCGCGGCTTCGGGCACGCTTGGCTCTCTCATTCCGCCGTCGATCCTCATGGTGCTCTACGGCATTTTCACCGAGCAATCGATCGGCCAGCTCTTCATCGCGGGCGTCATTCCCGGTGTACTCTCAGCTTTCGTATATATGGCGATGATCACCGTTCGCGCCACGGTCACGCCCCAGCTGGCCCCGCCCGTGGTCGAACGGATCGACCGGGCGCAAGTGCTGGGCCTGCTATGGTCCGTTTGGCCATTTCCTGTGCTGGTGCTCGGCGTCTTGGGTGGCATCTTCGGCGGTTTCTTCACCCCGACTGAGGCCGGCGCCGTGGGCGCGTTCCTTGCCGCGACGGTTGCTTTGCTGCGCCGCTCGCTGACCCGCAAAGCGCTGGCCGAGGCGATCCGCCAGACGACGCTGGCGACCTCTTCGATCTTCTTTCTCTCCATCGGCGCGGTGATGTTCACCCGTTTCATGGGGCTGTCGGGCGTACCGCGCGCCCTGACGGATATGATGCTGTCGGTTTCGGACAATCAGATCGTGATCATCCTGATGATTGCCGCGCTCTTCGTCATCTTGGGCATGGTCATCGACTCCATCGGTCTCATTCTGCTGACGCTACCGATCCTGCTACCGGTGCTTGAGGCCGCAGACATCAACCTCATTTGGTTCGGCATCATCTGCATCAAGCTTTTGGAGATCGGGCTGGTGACACCGCCGGTCGGCCTGAACCTCTATGTCCTGCACAGCGCGCTCTCTGGCGAGGTAAAGCTGCGCGACATCATCTCGGGCACGACATGGTTCATCGCCATGGACATCGTGACGCTTTTTATCCTGATTGCCTTTCCCGCGATCAGCCTGTTCCTGCCCTCACTCATGGCGCAGTAACGCTTTTTTAACCGGAGGAGACGACAACATGAAACTCAACACATCCATACTGGCCCTCGCGGTCTGCGGCCTCGGCACTGCGGCCGCAGCCCAGAACGCGAACCACTTCTTTGCGGAACGCCATTCGATGGTGCGCGGTCCTTACGTGGAATTTGCCGAACGTGTGGCCGCAGAAACCAATGGGGAGGTGAATCTCACCGTCTTCGCTGGCGGCTCCTTGCTGCCGCCGGCCGCTTCACTGCAAGGCGTGCGCGATGGTGTGGCACAGGTGACATATCACGCCGGCACCTATACGCCGTCCGAACTGCCTGTCGCGAACCTGATCGGCAACTTCGCCTTCTACAACACCGACCCGATGGTCATGGCTTTCGCCTCGACCGAGTTTGGCCTCACCAACGAAGCCGCCTTGGCCGAGTGGAAAGAGAATGGCGTGGTCTTCGGTGGAGGATACTCGACCTCTGAATATTACATGATGTGCAACACGCCCGTCGCCACCTATGAGGATATCCAAGGTAAACGCCTGCGCATGGCCGGGGGCGCCTGGTCGCGTTTTGCCGAACATGTGGGCGCCGTGCCCGTGTCGATCCCCTCAAGCGAGATGTACACCGGCCTCGATACAGGCTCGCTCGATTGCGCCGTGGCGGCCGCTGACGCGCTCGATTCCTTTTCGCTTTCCGATGTGGTGACCCATCTGAACATGCTGGCTGTGGGGAACTATTATGCGGGCTTTGAATGGGGCTATAACCCGACGTTCTGGCAGGGTCTGTCGCAAGAATCGCGCGACGTTTTGTTTGACCAAATGGCCTATTATTTGGCGCAGCACCGGGTTGAGTTCGACAAGGACGTCGACAAAGCGGTATCTGCTGCGAAAGAAGGCGGTATGGAAATTTTCGAGCCCGACCAAGCCCTTAAAGACGCGCTGGCGGAATTCGTCAAAGCGGACGAAGCCGTGCTGATCGAAAACGCCAAAAGCCGCGGGATCGAGAACCCGGAGGCTCTGCTGGAAGACTATAAGCGCATTGTGGACCGCTGGGCCGAACTGCTGGCCGATGTGGATCACACCGATACCGACGCGCTCGCGGCTCTGGCAAAAAGCGAGATCTATGACAAGCTGGACCGTGCAAACTACGGCATGAACTAAGCTTTAGAGCGCAGAAGGGTAGGGGGCGCTGCAATGGTGCCCCTTATCCCGCCCGCATCGGCAACCAACGCCCGCGCGGCGCTTCGGCAACCAGCGCACGATCCCTGACCAATAGCTCACCCCGAGAGAGCACATGGCGCGGCATGCCTTTGACGGTAGTGCCTTCGAAGGGATTGTACCCGGTGTTGTCATGCAGATCATCGGCGCCGTAGGTGTAAGAAGCTTCAGGATCCCAAATCGCTAGATCAGCATCGAAGCCTTCGGCAATCGCGCCTTTGCCATCCAGACCAAAGGCTCGCGCAGGCGCGGTGGCGGTCACTTTGGCGCCGAGGTCGACCGGCTGATCGCGCGACAGGAAAAACGATTGAAGGAATTGAACTGATGGATCTCGAACTCAACGGCAAACGCGCGCTTGTGCTGGGGGCCAACCGGGGCCTCAGCATGGCGATTGCCAAGTCTCTGGCCGCCGAGGGCGCGACCGTCTTTGCCGCCGCGCGCAGCCGCGACAAGATCGCCGACTGGGCGCAAGGCATGGAGAACGTCCACCCCTTTGAATGCGACCTGTCGGACCTTGCCCAGGTCGACGCACTGGCCGATCAGCTGCTGTCGGACGGTGGCGCGGACATTACGGTCAACAACGGCGGCGGCCCGCCCCCGGGCACTGCTCAGGCGGCCGAGCGCGGCCAGTGGCTTGCGCATTTCGAGGCGATGGCGGCCAACCTGTTTCACCTCAACACACGGCTCCTGCCCGAGATGAAGGCACGCGGCTGGGGCCGGATCATCTCGATCACCTTCTCGGGGGTGGAGCAGCCGATCCCGAACCTTGCGCTCAGCAACGGCATCCGCTCGGCGGTGGTGGGCTGGTCGAAGATGCTGGCCAACGAGGTCGCGGGCAACGGGATCACCGTCAACGTGGTCATGCCCGGGCGCATCCACACGCAGCGGGTGGACGAGCTCGACGCCGCCGCGGCAAAGCGCACCGACAGCGACGTAGCCGAGGTGGCCGCCAGGTCCCGCGCCACGATCCCGGTGGGCCGCTACGGCAAACCAGAAGAATTTGCCGATGTAGTCACCTTCCTCGCCTCGGGGCGGGCAGGCTACGTCACCGGGTCGCGCATCCGCATTGACGGCGGCGCGATTAAAGGAGTTTGATCAGGATCGAGCAACGAGAGCAAAGCGCCAAGAAGTGCTTAGGTCGCATTGGTTGCTATATAAAGGGTGCCCACCCGAGGCCTGTTCGCATCAAAAGGGGCCTGTCTAGCGCGCGCAGCGGTACGCCATCGCGCTAGACAGGCCGCCGTCAAGATCTCACTACTTGCGCGCGTAAACGTCCTCGTAGCGAATGATGTCATCCTGACCCAGGTAGGACCGGGCCTGTACTTCGATCCGTCATGTTGACCGAAGCGGACCATCGAAGAAACGCACCTGCAAACCAACCGCGGCGCGCGATTGAGGAGCGCAGGCTTACTTCAACGTGGCAAGATAGCTGCCATAGTCATTCTTAGTGAACATCTCGGCGCGCTCTGCGAGGGCCTCTTGGCTGATCCACCCATTTTTAAAGGCGATCTCTTCCAGACAACCGGTTTGCAAACCCTGTCGTTCGGTCAACGTACGGACGAAATTTCCCGCGTCCAACAGGCTGCCATGGGTGCCGGTATCCAGCCAAACATAGCCGCGCCCCATGCGTTCGACCTGCAGTTTGCCCGCCTGTAGATACATCTCAAGCAGCGAAGTGATCTCCAATTCGCCGCGCGCTGATGGCTGAACCTCTGCTGCATGTTTCGGGGCATCGCCGTCAAGGAAATAGAGACCCGTCACAGCGTACTTCGAGGGCGGCACATCGGGTTTTTCGATGATCTCTCGGGCTATGCCATTAGCGTCAAAGCCGACGACCCCGTAACGTTTTGGGTCAGAGACGTGATAGCCAAACACCGTGCTCCCTTCGATGCGCGCATCTGCGGCGGTCAGCATGTCAGGCAGCCCGTGGCCGAAAAAGATGTTGTCGCCGAGCACCATTGCAGAAGGCGCACCGGCCAGAAAGTCTTCAGCCAGCAGATAGGCTTGCGCTAAACCGTCGGGGCTCTCCTGCACGATGTAGGTCAGTTTGATCCCCCACTGGCTGCCATCGCCGAGCGTTCGGATGAACTGCTCTTGATCCTGCGGCGTAGTGATCATGGCGATGTCACGGATGCCCCCGAGCATGAGGACCGACAGCGGGTAGTAAATCATCGGCTTGTCGTAGATCGGCAGGAGTTGCTTCGAAATTCCCATAGTGATCGGGTAGAGCCTTGTACCAGACCCTCCAGCGAGAATGATGCCTTTGCGTTTACTCATGATCGGCCTCCAAGGTCTGTAAGTATATCTGTAAGCGGCTCACGCCAGTCGGAGCGTGGGATGCCGAAAACCGGCTGTGTGGCGCAACAATCCAGACGAGACTTTAGCGACCTTTGGGCGGGATCGAATGATCGGAAGAGACGATGCCCGTTTCCATGCAATCCAACCCCGTCTCCCCGAAAATTTCTCGAGCGAAATCGGCCCAGCTGACATCCGGTGCGCCGGAGAAATGATCGGTGCTGCTTTTTGGCCGGATAGTCTATCGACCGTCGCGCAATGGTATCACAGGCCGCCGCAATCTCGGCAGCGCCGGTGAGGCGGCCAATCTGGTCGGCGACAATGTTGAGGGCGTCTCGCTCTGCCCCGAGACGCGGGGCCTGAGAATGCCACCCACGTACTGCTCCCATGGCGGCAGAGAGCGAATGATTGTCCTGCGCGAAATCTAAAGCGATTCCATGTTCCGCCAGTATCTTGCGGTTCCAGCTGTCTGAAAAGAACCCTCGTGCAACCCCGAATTTTGCGGGCTTTGAAAAGGGAGCTTCTGGCACGCCGGTTTGGATAACTTCCACAATAGCGTTCCCCTTGACGACTTCTCGTTGTCTCCTAGCAAGCACCATAGTTCTTGTCAGATGACACAACCATAATCGTCGCCAAGTAGCATCTGTTAACGCAAAAGTTCCCAGTTAGCCCCGCAGCGCAGGCAAACCCACGCCCGTGGCGTCGAACCCGCCGTCGGATGCAACGACCTGCCCAGTTACATAGCTCGCGCGTTCGCTTGCAAGGAAACATATGACGTCCGCGATTTCGCGCGGATCCCGACTTCGCCAAGTTCTGCCGCTTGCTGTTTGGTCAGATGTATCACCGCGGCCTTGGACGTGCCATAGGCGATCCGTAGGGTCGAGGCGCGCAGGCCAGAGATCGAGGCAATGTTGATGATGGCACCACCGCGCGTAGAAAGTAGTGGAAGGCAGGTTTGGGACATTAAAAATACGCGCCAAGGTTGGTATCCATGACACGACGCCAGTGGGAAAAGTCCGTCTCGGCCAGAGGCCCGAAGTCGGCGACGCCCGCGTTGTTAACCAGAATGTCGAGGCGGCCGAAGGTCTGTTTAATCTCTGCGATGGCCTGCGCGACTTGCTGTGGGATTGAAACATCGCAGGTGATAGGGAGGGAGGCCGCGGCCTCTGCCAGTTCTTCCGCATCGCGGTCGAGCATGACGACGCGGCGGCCTTCGGCGTGGAAAAACGCGGCAGTGGCAAGGCCGATGCCGCGGGCGGCACCGGTAATCAGGGCAACGGTATCGTTCATTTCAGCACCTCAGGCAGGAAGAGAGAGAGGGCAGGGATCGCTGCCACGATGGCAAGGCCGATGACGCTGATCGCGAGGAACGGTAAAGCGGCGCGGGCGATATGCTCCAAGGGTTGACGTGTGATGTTCGCGGCGACGTAGAGGTTGATCCCGACGGGCGGAGTGATAAGGCCGATGGCGAGGTTCACCATCACCAGCACGCCGAACCAGACCGGATCCCAGCCAAGTTCGCGCACCACGGGCAGGAAGATCGGCAGGGAGATGAACATCACGGTGACCGGGTCCATGAACATGCCCGCGATTAAGAGGATCAGCATGATGACCATCAAGATCACCCCGCCATTGTCCGACAGGCTGAGCAATTGGCCTGAGTATTGGCCAACGAGGTCTTCGACCGTCACGACCCATCCGAACAGGCTGGCATAGGCGACGACCAACATGACGACGGCGGAGGAGGAAGCAGCCTCGGTCAGGGCGTCGTAAAGGGCGCGGATGGAGAGCGTTCGATAGGCAAAAGCGCCCACGGCGATGGCATAGACGGTGGCGACGAGGGCGGCTTCGGTCGGGGTGAAGATGCCGGAGTAGATACCGCCAAGGATGACAACCGGGGTCATCAGGCCCCAGAATGACTCGCGGAAGCTTTGCCCAAGATCGCGCCAATAGCCTTTACTGGGCGGCGCGGGGGAGAGTTTGTCCAACTCCGCTCGGTTGGTCGATTTGATGAAGGGTAGAATGATCAGCATTAGCACGCCCATGAAGAGGCCCGGAATGATCGCGGCGATAAACAGTGCGGAAATGGAGGTCTCGGCGATAACGCCATAGATCACAAGGCCGATGGAGGGCGGGATGACGATGGAGAAGGCTGCGCCCGTGCAGACCAAAGCGGCGGCGGCAGCGCGGGGATAGCCGTCTTCTTGCATGCCCTTGATGATCATCGGGCCGATGGCCGCGACGGAGGCCGGGCCCGAGCCCGACACTGCCCCCCAGAAGAGGCAGACCACGGTGCCGACGACACCCATGCCGCCGGGCAGGTTGCCGATGAGGATGCGAAAGAAACGGATCATCCGCTCTGCGATGCCGAGGGTGCCCATCAAAGTCCCGGCGAGGATGAAGAAGGGAATGGCGAGCAGGGCGTATTTCGCGATGCCGGTGGCGATCAGATCGCCCGCAAGGTCAAAGCCAAAGCCGATCTGCCACATGGCATACATGGCCGAAAGGCCGAGCGCGAAGGCCACGGGCACGCGCAGGGCCATCAGCAGGAAGAAGGCGATGATCATCTGGGTGCCGGCACCCATGCCAAAGATATCTAACATTGGACTATGCTCGCGGTTCTTGTCGCGTCGCGCGCCATATTTCTGCGGCATGTTGCAGGTAACGGATGATGATCAAGGCAAAGCCTAAGGGCAGGCCGATCTGATACCACCACGCGGGCACGCCGAGCGCATAGCTGCGGATGCCGCTGCCGATCTGGTTCATTAAGGTGGCCCAAGAGAACCATGCCGAAGCCGCCAGCAGCAGAACCGAAAGGATCACCGACAGCAGGAACACGGCCCGGGCCGCGGGGCGGGGTAGGAAATCCTGAACGATCGTGACCGCCAAATGCTGCCCCCGCCGCGCAGCAATCGCGGCGCCAAAGACGGTGAGCAGCAGAAAGCCGTTGGTCAGCAGCTCTTCCGAGGCGGCGAAGGAATAATGCGTGGCGTAGCGGACCACCACATTAATGAAACCGATCAGCGTCATGCCAAGAAACAGCACGGCGCAGACGATCTTTTCAAATTCGTTCAGCAGAAATCGCATGGCTCTGACCCTCCCGGATCGGCGCGGCTCCGGAGCAGGGCCGCGCCGAGGCTTTAGTTCGCGGGTGTCGCGGCGATGGCGTCTTGGAAGCTACCGACAATGTCGGTGCCCACCTTGGCGGCCCAAGTGTCGAAGGCGGGTTTGGTTGCTTCGCGGAAGGCGGCCAGTTCCTCTTCGGAGGGCTCGTAGACCTCCATCCCCTTGTCACGCAGGAAGGCAACGCCTTTGGCGGTGCCTTCGCGGGTGATCTCGCGCTGGTATTCCATGGCTTCGGTCGCTGCTGCGCGCATCTGCTCTTGGGTCGCCTCGTCCAGATCGCCCCAGACTTGGGTCGAAACGCCGAGGAAGATCGGGTCATAGGAGTAGTGCCAAGCGGTCAGGTGTTTTTGCACCTCAAAGACCTGCTGTGGAATGATCACGGCCCCAATCGGGTTTTCCTGACCATCGACCACGCCCTGTTGAAGCGCGGTCATCGTCTCGCCCCATTGCATCTGCTGCGGGTTGGCGCCGAGCGCGTTCATTACGTCGATATACATCGGCCCGGCGACGCGCATGTTCAGCCCCTTCATATCTTCGGGGGTCTTGATCGGGCGGACGTTGTTGGTGACCTCGCGAAAACCGTTCTCACCCCAAGCCAGCACTTCGATGCCCTTTTCGCGCAGGATGTCTTCGAGCAGTTTCGCCGGTTCGCCTTGGGTGGTCGCGTCTACCTGATCGTAGTTGGCATAGAGATAGGGGAGCGAGAACACGGCCATCTCGGGCACCAAGGGGGTCACGTTGATCGCCGAGGTGACGACGAGGTCAAGCGCCCCGCGGCCCACCATCTCGGCCTGTTTCATCTGGTCGCCGCCAGAGAGCTGCGCATTGGGGAAGACGCGCACGTCATAGGCGCCATCGGTTTTCTCGGACAGAAGTTCGCCGAATTTTTCGGCCCCCTTGTGCCAAGTTGTGGTGTCGCCGGTGTTATGCGACAGGCGCAGGGTGTCGGCGCTGACCGCGCCGGAGAAGACGGCGGTTGCAAATATTGCGGCGAAACCCGCCTTTGAAATCATTTTCATAATAGTTCCTCCCTCATTGAGCCATAATGTGGAACAGAGTTCGGCGGTTCGGGCAAGATATTTCTTGCATTCAATGCAGGAATGCGCAGTTCTTTCCGTCGAAGCCCCGGAATTCCGATGCAAGAGGTCCATATTATGAACGTCGGAGATCAGGCGACCCCCGCCAGCGGCAGTCAAGCGGTGGATCGTGCCCTTGCGCTTTTGCAGATCACCGGGCGCGCAGCGGGGCGGGGCGCGTCTTTGTCGGAGTTGATCGAGGCCTCGGGTCTGGGCAAGCCCACAGTGCGGCGACTGATGCTTGCGCTGATCCGGCGCGGTCTGGTGGAGCAGGATAGCGCCTCGCGGCTCTATTTTCTGGGGGAGGAAAGCTATGTCCTTGGCACGCTCGCGACCCCGCGCCATGGGCTGTTGGAGATTGCGGCGGATGCGGCCGTGCGGCTTGCGCAGGTGAGCGGTGATACGGCCTTCGTCAACATGCGGCGCGGCTCGGCCGCGGTTTGTTTGCACCGCGAAGACGGCGCTTTTCCGATCCGAACCCATGCGCTTGAGACCGGCGCGCAGCACCCTTTGGGCATCGGCGCGGGCTCCCTCGCGATGCTGAGCGCGCTGCCGGATGCGGAAGTCGAGATGGTGCTCAAAGACAATGCCGAACGGATGGCCAGCGATTACCCGGATTATGACGCCGACCTTCTGCGCAGTGACGTCGCGCGAACACGGGAGCGGGGTTTTGCGCTGAACCCCGGGCGGATCGTGCCGGGCAGTTGGGGCATTGGTGTGGCCCTTTGCCGCCCCGACGGATCCGTGGCGGGGGCCATGTCGATCGCCGCGATTGAAAGCCGAATGCTGCCGCCGCGCGATGGCGAACTGGCGGAATTGTTAAAGCGCGAAGCGCGGGCAATTGAAATCCGGTTGGCGCGCAGGATGCCGCAGCCGGTACTGGAGGAGGATGAATGATGACGGACCCCTATATCGTGGGCTGGGCCCATAGCGCCTTTGGCAAAAGCGAAGCGCCCGATACCGAAGCGCTGATGGCCGAGGTGACCGGACCGGCCTTGACCCATGCGGGCGTCGATGCCGAAGACGTGGATGGCATCTTTGTCGGTGTCTTCAATAACGGCTTCTCGGATCAGGATTTTCAGGGCGCGCTCGTCGGCATGGGGAATGAGGCTTTGGCCCGCGTCCCCGCCACCCGCTATGAAAACGCTTGCGCCACCGGATCCGCCGCCTTGCACGGGGCGATGGATTTCATCGCCAGTGGTCGGGGCAAGATCGCTTTGGTTGTCGGGGCCGAGAAGATGACCGCCACGCCGGGCGCAGAGGTGGGGGACATCCTGCTCGGCGCCTCTTACCGGGCAGAGGAAGCGGGCGTTGGCGGTGGTTTTGCCGGGCTTTTTGGGCAGATCGCGGGCAGCTATTTCCAGCGCTACGGCGATCAGTCCGAAGCGCTCGCGATGATCGCCGCGAAGAACCATCACAACGGAATGCAAAACCCGCTTGCCCATATGCAGCGGGATTTCGATCTGGCCTTTTGCAATACGGTGTCCGAGAAGAACCCCCTCGTGGCCGGCCCCCTGCGGCGCATGGATTGCTCGCTGGTCTCAGACGGGGCGGCGGCGATGGTCGTGGCGGCACCCGAGGTGGCGGCCCAGTTGCAGCGCGCCATCCGTTTCCGCGCCCGCAGCCATACCAACGAACCGCTGGCGCTGTCGCGGCGGGACATCACCCGTTTTGACGGCGCGCGCCGGGCGTGGGCGCAGGCCTTCGCGGCAAGTGGCCTGACGCTGGACGATCTGAGCCTCGTGGAGACCCACGACTGTTTTACCGTGGCGGAGCTGCTGGAATACGAGGCGATGGGTTTGACCGAGCCGGGTCAAGGCAGCCGCGCCATTCGCGAGGGCTGGACCGCCAGGGAGGGGCGCCTGCCGGTGAACCCCTCGGGCGGGTTGAAGTCGAAGGGCCATCCGATTGGGGCCACGGGCGTGTCGATGCACGTCATGGCGGCGATGCAGTTGATGGGCGAGGCGGGCGGCATGCAGATCCCCGATGCCGAGCTTGCCGGGGTCTTTAACATGGGCGGGGCGGCGGTTGCCTCCTATGCCTCGATCCTCGAGCGGGTGGCGTGATGCAGCCTGTTTCTACCCGCGTCATGAACCTCTCGCAGTTTTTGACAGACTCCGCGCGGCGTCAGCCTGAGGAGATCGGGCTGGTCTGGGGCGAAGATACTTGGGCTTGGTCCGAGTTGGAGGCCCGCGCCACCGCCTTCGCCGCCGCCCTGCATGGCCGTTACGGCATGCGCAAGGGTGACCGCTTGTTGGTGCAATCCGCCAACTGCAACCAGATGTTCGAGGCGGCTTTTGCCTGCTGGAAACTTGGTTGCGTTTGGGTGCCCGCCAACTTCCGCCAAACGCCGGAAGAGGTCGCCTGGCTCGCCATGTCTTCGGGGGCCAAAGGGCTGTTGGCGGGGGCCGAGTTCGCCGGGCATATCGCGGCCTGCAAGGATGTCGAATTCACCGTCACGATCGGCGGTGAGGGGGAGGGCGATTACGACGCGCTCGTGACGGAGTTCGCGGAGGTGCCGGTTGCCGTGGCCGCGGTGGATCGCGACGATCCCGCGTGGTTCTTCTTTACCTCCGGCACGACCGGCAAGCCCAAGGCGGCGGTGTTGACCCATGGCCAGCTGGCATTTGTGATCACGAACCATCTGTGCGACCTGATGCCGGGGACGGGGCCGGATGATGCGTCCATCGTGGTCGCGCCGCTGTCGCATGGGGCGGGTATTCATCAATTGACGCAGGTGGCCCATGGGGTGAAAACCATTCTCCCCGGTGGGGCTAGGTTCGACCCCACCGAAGTTTGGCGTTTGGTGGCCAAATGGCGCGTGACGAATGCCTTTACCGTGCCGACGATTGTGAAGATGCTGGTCGAACATCCTTCGGTTCACGAACACGACCACTCCAGCCTGCGCTACATGATCTATGCCGGTGCGCCGATGTACCGCGCCGACCAAATCCGTGCGATCGAGGTTCTGGGCCCTGTTCTGGTGCAGTATTTCGGTTTGGGCGAGGTGACGGGAAATATCACCGTGCTGCCGCCCGCGCACCACTCTGCCGACGATGCCGTGATGCGGATCGGAACCTGTGGCTTTGCCCGCACGGGGATGCAGGTTCAGGTGCAGGATGCCATGGGGCAAGAGATCGCAACGGGCGAGACCGGTGAGGTTGCCGTTATTGGCCCGGCGGTTTTTGCGGGTTACCACAACAACCCCGAAGCCAATGCCAAAGCCTTCCGCGACGGCTGGTTCCTGACCGGTGATCTCGGGCATATGGACGCCGAAGGCTTTCTTTATCTCACCGATCGCGCGTCGGACATGTATATTTCAGGCGGGTCCAACATCTACCCGCGCGAGATCGAGGAGAAAATCCTGCAGCACCCGGCCATCAGCGAATGCGCCGTACTGGGAATGCCGGACCCGACATGGGGCGAGGTCGGGATCGCGGTTTGCGTCGCCGAGGGTGCCGCGCCTGAGGCCGATGCGTTGCTGGCGTGGCTGGGGGATAAGGTGCCGCGCTACAAAATGCCGAAAACTGTGGTCTTCTGGGATGAGATGCCGAAATCGGGCTATGGCAAGATCACCAAGAAGTTAATCCGCGCCGAACTGGCCGAACGTGGCGCGCTTGCGGATGTCTGAGACACCAATGGTGCAACACCCCGGTCCGACAGAGGCGGCGCGTGTCAGTGCGCTGCCCTGCCGGGCGGTGCATCGCCGGGTGACATTGCCTGCGGGGGCGACGCTTTTTGAGGCGATGACGGAAGCGGCGGATGGCGCGGGCGCGTGGTTCGACCTGACTGATCTGCCTGTCGAAAAGCTCACCTTCGTGCGCCCCGCAACCTCGCCGGATGATCGCCATGTGGCGTGGTACAGCGCGGAGACGGAGTTGCGAGATGCCGTAATCGAACGGGCCGGTGCGCATCTAGGGCGGCGGAATGGCGCGGCATTCGCGCATATTCACGGGATGTGGCGGGCGGAAGACGGAGCCTGTCATGCGGGGCATCTCTTGGCGGAGAAGGCGGTCCTATCTGAGGATCATACCGTGGATGTTTGGCTGCTCGAAGGCGCCATGCTCGAAACCGCGCCGAATGCCGAGACAGAGTTCACCCTGTTTCGTCCCGTCGCTACAGGACAGGTGGACAACCCGAACGCTGTGCTTGGAGTGATCCGGCCCAACGAAGTGATCGAAGACGGCATAGAGAAATGCGCGGCGGTTTTTGGCTCGTCTGCCAGCGCGGTGAAAGGCCTGGGGAGTTTCGTCGGCACGCAATTGCAGGGGCAGCCAGCATTGATGGATATTGCGACCGAAGTACTTTTGTTTGGGGAAAATGGACGCTGCGCGATTTCCGTAGGGCTTCAGGGGTCGCCGGTGAGGGGGGAACTCACAGCGCGTGCTAACCGGGTCTGCGTGACCTTCGAGGTGCTTTTGCTGTCGCAGGCGGAGTGAGCAGATTCGCCGAAATGAAAATGCAGGCCGTGTGGTCGTCGCGGCAAGCAGGCAAAAGTCAACTGCGCGAAGCGGTCATTCCGTCGCGAGAAAGCCGATGATGTCGCCTAGAAACTGAACTCATTTCTCAAGCTGTTCGACCTCAACAAACTCATTGGGCTTATACGCTTGCTCAATCGACCCCGGCTCCACGATCACTGCACGGATCCCGCCAATCTGTTAGAACACCTTGCCTTCGAAATTATATGAGACCTTGCTGCACCATGCTGAAAGAAGAGCGGCGAGCGGGGGTGTTTGGTGTGTTGGGTGCATTGTGTCACGTAAAGCACCGGTTGGCGATTTAGTACCATAATTCATATTATTGGAGTTAAAGATGTAGCAAGGTGGATTCACAAACGAAGTGCAAAATATGTACGAATACAGAGAGTTGCATGGAGTATGAAGAATGGGAACCCACTACTGTCACCTGAAGCTGGACGAACGTCGCAAGCTTGCAAAGTGGCTTGAAGCCAAAATGCCGATTTCAGAGATCGCGGATCGACTGGGTCGCGACCCGTCCACGATCTACCGAGACATTAAGCGTAATCGGTACACGGACAACGAACTGCTTGAGCTAAATGGGTATCACGCGCTCGTCGCTCAGGACAAATATGAGCAGCGCCGTGCGATCCATCGCAAGATGATCATCCACCCTGATTTGAAAGCCGCTATCGAAAACCGCCTGAAGGCTGGCTGGTCGCCCGAACAGATAGCCGGCAGGATGCGGCTCGAACGGCACCCGATCCGCGTGAGTCACGAGACGATCTATCGCTTTGCCTATTCCAAAGACGGTCGCGAGGAACAGTTCTACCGCCATCTCCCTGAGCATCGTCGCCACCGTCGGCCGCGTGGTTACCGCAGGCACAACAGAACCCACATATTTGACAGTCAAAGCCTGTCACACAGGCCTGAGCGTGTCTCAAAACGCTTAGAATTCGGCCATTGGGAGTGCGACTTGATGATGTTCCGCAAGGAGCATGGGAAGGTAAACGTGACGTCACTGGTGGAGCGCGTCAGCCGCTATGCCGTCGTGATGCGTAATGAAGATCGCCAATCCAAACCGATCATGGAGTCTCTGATCAACGGGTTGGCTCCCCTGCCCGCCGATGCGCGCCAGTCGATTACCTTCGACCGCGGCACCGAGTTCTCGGCCTGGAAATATCTCAAGGCCGGGATCGGAGCGGATGCCTGGTTCTGTGACCCGCAAGCGCCCTATCAGAAAGGCACTGTTGAGAATACGAACAACAGGCTGCGTCGATACCTTCCAAGATCAACCGCACCGACGGCGCTGACAAATCGATATTTGAGGTCGATTTGCCACCGCCTCAACGCAACGCCGCGCAAGTGCCTTGGCTACCGGACGCCCGCTGAGGTCTTTGAAAGCAACCTGATGGAAATACAGAACCGGTTGGAGTAAAACGACATATCAAGAACTGCACTTCACCGTGAGTTCACACAAAGCAGTAATGTCACCCATCGGCAAAGCAGAAGTGTCACTCTCCTTGCATACGGTAGCGAGGATTAGTGGACATGGGATGGGTGACGATGAGTGAGCGCGAGTTGAACCGCGTTGAGGTTTTGGCGCAGGTCGACGATGGTCGGCTGACGGTAGCTAATGCGGCGAACATGTTGGATCTGACACGGCGGCAAGTGTTTCGGCTTTTAAAGCGATACCGCCAGGACGGCGCCTCAGCGATCCGGCATAAGTCGCGTGGGCGCGCGCCGAACAACCAAATCCACTCAGCCAAACGCGATTATGCGCTGACCGTCATCAAGGAACATTATCCGGACTTCGGGCCGACGCTTGCGGCTGAGATGTTGGCCGAACATCATGGGTTAAAGGTCTCGCGTGAGACGGTGCGCAAGTGGATGGTTGAAGATGGCATCTGGCTGTCTGGCAAGCAGCGCCGCCAGTTTCATCAACCTCGCCTGCGCCGGGAATGCTTCGGTGAGCTGATCCAGATCGACGGCTCGGACCATCGCTGGTTTGAAGACCGCGCACCACCTTGCACCCTGCTTGTGTTCATTGATGACGCGACCAGCACGCTCATGGAACTGCGGTTTGTGAAGTCAGAGAGCACGTTCAGCTACTTTGAAGCTTTGGAAAGCTATCTGCACAAACACGGTCGCCCGGTCGCGTTCTATTCTGACAAGCACACGGTGTTCCGTGTCTCCAAAGAGGACGCCAAGGGTGGTGCGCGGATCACCCAGTTTGGTCGGGCGCTGAGTGAGCTGAACATCGAGATTCTCTGCGCCAATTCGAGCCAGGCCAAAGGCCGTGTCGAACGCGCCAACCGCACGTTGCAGGATCGGCTGGTCAAGGAACTGCGCATCGCGGGCATTTCAGACATGGAAGCTGGAAACGCCTATTTGCAAGGCTTCAAAGGCCGCCACAACGCCAGGTTCGCCAAGGCCCCGGCCAGGTCGGACAACCTGCATCGCGCGCTCAATGTCGAGCCGGATCGGCTGGCAGATGTGCTGTGCTGGCGCGAGAACCGCTATGTCGGCAGGCAGTTGACGTTCTCCTACGACCGCAAGCGGATCATGCTCGAAGAGAGTGACATCACGCGCGGGCTGGTTGGCAAATACGTGGACACCTACGCCTTTGTTGATGGCCGGTTCGAGGTGCGCTCCAAAGGCCGCTCCCTGCCCTACACAGTCTTCGACATGGATCAGCGCGTCACCCATGCGGCAATCACCAGCAACAAAAACCTGAGCGCAGTTCTGGAACACATCAAGGAGATGCAGGACGCCGCGCCGCCAAAGCCGAAGGTGCGGACAAATTCCGAGAAGATGGGTTATAAACCGAATGGGCGGCGTCCTGGCAGGCCCTCAGGGTCGAAAGCCAAGAAGAAGATTGCGCAGGCGGCGGAATAGGCCAAAATCGACGGTATGACTGAGGACGAGCCAGAGATCATCTTTTCCGAATACACCCAGACCGTCACCATCGACGGGCATCACTTTGACGTCGAGATTTACAAGACCAGCATCGATCCCGGCTGGATCCTGTCAGTTGAGAACCAATTCGGCACGTTGACGATTTCAGACAATCCGCCCTTCTTTGGTGATGTCCTTGCGTGGCGTGCCTTTGAAAAGATCGTGCGCGAAGACGGCGTCAGAGCATTCTACAATCAGACCGAACAACGGAAGCTGGGTCTCTAAGCCAATCCCCGCAAGGCTTTTCAGCCCTTCGATATGTGGGGTCTCCGGGCTGCAAAGCCTTGCTACCGTCGCGCCCAGTAGTGACATTCCTGCTTTGCAAACCCAGTGACATTTCTGAATGGTGTTTACAAAAGATGTAGCCGGGCGCGCGCTACCCTCAAGTGCGACTCTTGTTAGAAAACAGTAGTTTATCTAATGAGAGGAATCGGTATGGGAGCCGTTTACGACCAACTGAGTATCACAGAACGACGCAAGATAGAACGCTTCCGTCATGGGGCTTTAGTGGTCAAGCCGGAATCGGCGCAAAAATTCCGCTGCGATTCACCAGTATGGCTGCAGCATATAAGACGCGGGGGCGCGGAGACCGGAAATCTCGGAGCGCAGCCCGCGTCGCACGCCCCGTAAGGTCGTCCATATTGCTCTATACTCCTTCGGCAGCAACGAAGCTTGCAATCTCAGCCCTCACACCGGTGTCATGCTTCCGTCCGTGGTTGGCACGCAGGGCCACCTACATGATGTCGGTGAGATCGGTTCCTGGATGCCTATCTGGAAAACGCGCTCGAACGGATTGCTCGGCGGCGGCGTCATATCCGGCGTTGCCAGGAACCGCGTCCCGGTGGGGACCTCGTCTTGGCAGGCTGAATCCTGCCAGGAGCTGTTGTTCCTCCTCTTTCCGATCGTGTCGCAAGGTCAGGCGGTAGCCGCTGTACCTGAGGCTTCGTTTGAACACCGCCTCATGCGGAACTCCGTGCCATCCAGCCACATGCGGTGCAGCACAACCCCGATGCGTCTTGCGACCGCCACGGTGGCGCGTTTCTGCCCCCGGCGCTTGGCGACCTGTAATCCCCACGCCTTGAGCCAGCACGGTTTTGCTCGGTGCATCAGTACGGTTGCCGCGTTGAACAACGCTGTTCGCAATGACGCATCACCCGCTTTTGTGATCCGACCAGAAACGTCCCGTTCGCCAGACTGCTCTCTCCGCGGTGTCAGACCAGCCCATGGGCCGATATCGCGCGACGAGTGGAATCGCCTTGGATCATCAATCGCCGACCGGACCGTCAGCGCGACTACGGCGCCGACGCCAGGCATGGTCATCATTAGTCTACAGGCATCGTCATGACGTGCGAGTGCGAGGACCCGACGCTCGAGGGCAGAAAGTTCACTACGCAGTACTGCTCGGGCCCTCAGGATCGCTGCAGATGCAGCCTCCAAAGCAGAGTTTCCTGCTACCAGTTCTCGGATCCGCGCTTTGTAGCGGATTTTGCTGACAGGACCGAGCTTCAGCCCGAAGTTGCGCAACACTCCCCGGAGCGATTGCTCGATATCCAGCAACGCTTTCTGAACCGCCTTGCGAGCGCTGAGAAGAACGCGCATCTCTTGCGCCGAAACCGATTTGCAATGGACCGGCCTGAACCAGCCCATGCGCAGCAGCCGCGCGATACCCTCGGCATCGCGTCGGTCGGTCTTGACAGGCATCGCCTTTAAGACCGCCTTTACCTGGCGCGTTTCCATCAGAATGGGCTTGAAGCCTGCCTCTTGCAAGCCACGATGGAGCCATTGTGACAGTGGTCCGGCCTCGAGGCCGATCGCTTCTATGGGCCATGGCAGATCACTTAAGAACGAGATGTAAGCTTCAGGTTCGCTTACGATCTGCGCTTGCTTCAGGATCTACCCACGTTCGTCGAGTACGCAGACTGCTGAACTCGCGAGCGAAACGTCGATACCAACGAAAATCTTCATGTCATCCTCCACTGAGATGTGAAAGCGCCAGAGTATCAGAACCTGGCCTCCCCATGACGGCATCTGGAGACACGCGAAGGTCCCAGTTGACGAGATGGCGCGCGTTCTGAAGCGCAGCAGATCAACGATATTCCGCGAGCTAAAGCGCAACCATTTCTCGGACGAGAGCATGCCGGGATGCGATGGCTATTACGGTGCCGCTGCCCACCTGATGCAAGCGGAACGTCGTGCTCGAGAGCGCAAGCTGATCAAACATCCTGAACTTCGCAAGCGCGTGATCAAGCGTATCAAGAACGGTTGGACACCAGAGCAGATCAGTAACCGTATGATCCACGAGCGCGCTCCCCTCAGGGTCTGCCAGGAAACCATCTATCGCTACATCTATTCCAAGGAAGGTCAGCGCGAAGACCTGTGGTGGTATCTACCGACCCACCGTGTCGCCCGCAGACCGCGTCGCACCAGAAGGCGCAGAGAACCCAAATTCCACCGCGATGTCAGCATTCTGTTCCGACCCGATGATGTCGCTCATCGCCGTCAGTTCGGTCATTGGGAAGCTGATTTGATGCTGTTCAAACAAAAGCTTGGCCAGAACAACGTCACCTCACTGGTTGAGCGCGTCAGCCGCTTCACCGTGATCCTGAAGAACCCGAACAAGCGCACCAAACCGGTCATGGGAAAGATAATGAAGTCTCTCGAAGACCTCCCCCTCGTCGCCCGTCGGTCCATCACTTTTGACCGCGGAACCGAGTTTGTCAGTTGGCCACACCTACAAGCCGAGATTGGAACCCAGACGTGGTTCTGCGACCCCTCCAGCCCCTGGCAGAAAGGCACAGTCGAGAACACTAACCGACGCCTTCGAAGGTGGCTGCCCCGCAAACGCGACATCCGGCAATGCACAGATCACGATACGAAGATGATCTGTGATCGTCTCAACAATACGCCGCGCAAGTGCCTCGGATGGAAGACGCCAGCCGAGGTCTTTCGCGAAAAGATGTTGGAGGAAATACGATGACGCCCCTACCCTGATCCCAACTTGAGTCGCAGTTCAGGTATCGCTCGCAGAGATCGTTTTTCGGGGGCACTTCATGAGCGCTCATCTCCCGAATAGAACGCACTCCGCGACCTATTTCTTCAGAAATATCACAAGAACAGTTACCTACACAACTCAGTTAGACTACCCAAATGGCTAGGTTTGCCTGGCTTGGAGCGCCGGGCAACCTAGCCGAAAAAAAATACCGCCTAGCCATCAAGGGTGTATCAGCATGCCTACAGTCATGTTCAAATCCTTCTGAAAACTTGGGCGGCCCGAAAGCAGGGCCGTCAGGAACTTCTAAAAGAATAGTGCTTTGGACCTCCTTCCATGCGCTAGAAATGTCCTTTTGGAAAACATAAAGAATGAGAATTGGCGCAATATACCTGCAATGTTCAGCTCAACACCGAAAATTGGCATGCTGTGTCTTTAGGGTGAATTTTATAACTACCACATAATGCCAATAATAGCTGAATGACGCGAAAATCTTTTGCGAAAGCAATACTTCTGGAGAGTAACATGAAGAACTTTTTTATCTTATGCTTGGCAGGGGGGATTATTTCAGGCTGCGCAGAGGAAGAAGTAAATGAACGCTGTGCGCCTCCCAAACACGTAAACGGCTTAAAAACAGGCGTCCTGTACGATTTGCCGGTTGCGAATGATTGCGCACCTTCCACGACACCGGTGACCTTTGTATCGCCGGATGACCAATACCCCCAGGTCGGGAATGGAAACGACGTTGACCCTGGAGACAGCGAGGATGGCAACGACGGCACCGATGGTGTGGATGGTAATGACGGCAGCGATGGCGAGGATGGGAACGACGGCACCGATGGCGTGGATGGTAATGACGGAAACGATGGGGGGGATGGTAACGAGGGCAACAATGGTGGAAGCGGCGGTGGAGCGAGTGCAGGCGCCGGTAGCAATGGAAGTGGCGGCAGCGGCGGTGGAGCCAGTGCAGGCATCGGCGCGAATGCCGGTGGGTTGTGCGGCACACGCGCCAGCCCACGATGTGACGGGCGAAGGCATCGATGGCAAACGCAACGTAGACGAAGCCCTGTCACGTCGCCACATAGGTGAAGTCGCTGACCCAGAGCATGTCCGGCACAGGCGTCTTGAACTGGCGGTTCACCCTGTCCAGCGGACAGAGTTGAGACTTGCCCGGGATCGTCGTCCTGGTTTTTTTGCCAAGAATGATGCCTTCGATCCTAATATCCTTCATCAGCCGGGCAACGGTACAGCGTGCAATATCAAAGCCTTCGCGGCGCATCTGATGCCAGACCTTGCGAACGCCCTAGACCTTGTAGTTCTTCTCCCAAACGCGTTCGATCTCGGGCTTCAAGGCAATATCCCGCTTCGCCCGATCCGACAGCAGCTCGGGGGTTCGCCCACTTGGCCATGTGATCGTAGAACGTGGAAGGGGCAATCGGCAGGTGCTTGCAGATCGGCTTGACCCCGATATTACTGTTCTCTTCGATAAAGGCGATCATGTCTTGGACCGACGGTCGAGCTCCGCCTGAGCAAAATATACAGATTTTCTTTCGCAGGATCTCATTGGCATGCTTCAGTTCACGGTTCTCGCGTTCCAGTGCCTTCATTTTTTCGGACATCTCGGTCGCCACGATCCACCTCGGCCTTCTTGGCCCATTCGTTCAGCGTCTGCGGCGCACACCCGATCTTCGACGAAATCGACGGGGTCGCAAACCAGTGGCTCTCATGCCGGCCTTGATTGTCCAAAACCATGCGAGCCACACGTTTGCGCACTTTAGGGAATACTTGTTCGTTGTCTTGCTCATGATGCTACATCCCACTCAGGAATTGGAGCCTCTGGCAAACCCGGTGCGGTTCATTATGCCTACCTGCGCGACCCCTTCACCAAGCTCGCCCACGGTCATCTCGACCAAGACATCGATGCTTTAATGCCATGGGCCTACGCTGTGACAGCATCCCCTCACAATGAGCTCATCCGGTAGTCTCCAGTGAGCTCATTCTGGGCACTCACGACAGCGAAAACCTGACCGTAAGCTGATTCACAATGGGGCGCGGACGGCGCATACAGATCACCTTATTTCGCGCTATGCCTTGAAGGTAAATGTCGCCCAGGCGTATTGCGTTAAGTCAGATCTCTGCACTTAATTCGATTAAAAGTTATTACTGGTAACCTGTAGTTGTGTTTTCGGTTGCGGTCAAAGCGGTATTTTTTGTATTTTATTTTTTTATTTATGTTCTTTTTCAGATACTTAGTTGATTTTTTGTTTTTCTATAGATTTAGGCAAGCGAATTCTCAGTGGTTCCAAAGTGGCCCCTGGATTTTTCTGTTTTTTAAAGGGACCAGTGCTTTTCAACGGGCTACCTGCCTATGTTTAGGCAATAAGGTCAAATTGAGCCATATCGCTTTTGAAGCCAATGGTAGAGATGACCCCTCCATCATCAAAAGACCAGCTTTTTGCATAGACTTCATACGTATCGCTGCCTTCTTCGAAAGCACCCATGTGAATGAAAATGATTTCTGTGTCTAGGTTGACGACCTTAATATCGTCATAGGTATGTAGCAAGAAATCGAGGAACTCTGTAGCTTTCAAATCGAAGGCACCATAGCCCTGACGATTATCAATCGAGCTTACCGGTGCTGAAGAGACTTTAGCCTCACCTGTGTCTAGCAGCTGGTCCAGTTCGTTTTTGGCGATTTTATCAAGGCTGGAGATTTCAAAGCTTTCGAAATCCTCATCAAAGCTCTGGAAAAAGCTAACTTCTTCCAAACTTTCAGCCTGTAAAATTCCGGAAGTCTTAGCGGGGATTTCCTCAGAAACATCGCTACTTTCTTCAGACTGAACTACTTCTGCGTTTCGCAGGTCTGGTTCTGAAGTCGGCTCTGGCTTGACATATGAAACCTTGGCTATTTGTTC
Organism: Sulfitobacter sp. OXR-159; assembly: GCF_034377145.1. Taxonomy (NCBI): domain Bacteria; kingdom Pseudomonadati; phylum Pseudomonadota; class Alphaproteobacteria; order Rhodobacterales; family Roseobacteraceae; genus Sulfitobacter; species Sulfitobacter sp. OXR-159. The sequence goes on along the minus strand of NZ_CP139709.1, from coordinate 65,731 downwards.
CACTTGAGCTTCCGCCAATACTTTGATTTTTGTAGGAGCCTCGGCTTCTGGATCAATGTTAGGAGCTGCTGGCTTTACCTCGTCGCTAACTAGGTCGGAGGACGCAAGTTCACGTTGTTGCAGTTTCACGGTTTCTGAGGCCACCAACAGAGCGGCTTCTTTCGACTTAACATCTACAAGCGCGGCAGAAAGACTGTCCAAGCTTACCTTTTGGATAGAGGCATCATCGCTTGCTGTTTCTAGGACACTTCCTGCTGGGAGAGGCAATCCGACCGCGAGCGCAACTAGGCTGAGGCTAACGCCGGCGACCTTTGCGCCATGGCCTGAAAGGCCTACTGCTACTTCGCGGTTTGAAGAGGAGTGTAACGATGTTTTCGCGGCCTCTCGAATAGATGGCGATGGAGACACTTTGGGCGTAAGAGCGGAAAGCTCTTCTTGGGGAACCGTATGCGCCACAAACTCATCATTGAGCGGGGGGACCATATCTCCTGGTGCATCTTCCGTAACCGCTGGGGTTGCTGCAATCAGTTCATCGGCCATTAGGTATACGGACCAGACCAATGCCGCTAATGCCGCCGCGGGGTGTATGAAGGCCACACCTTGGTTGTTTCTTGCGAGAGAAACAACGTTTTGACCTGCTTGAGCCACCGGTTGCACGCGTCGTGAGAACTCTGAGACCAGATCGTGCAGACTGTCACCTTTAATAGGTTCTTCCTGCAGTTGGCTTGTAACGAGGTAGAAGCCATCAAAGCGGCTGAAGTGAACTAGGACCTCATTTTGGCCGTCCATAAAAACAAACCAAGGGTCCCCTTCATCAGTGATGCCATGATCGACTTGGGTCGTGACACCCGCAAGGGCGAGTATTCTTTGAGTACGGTAAAGATCTGCCAGTTCTTGGTTGGTCCAGCCCGATGCAGGAGTGCAGGTGTTCTGGCGCTGCGGGAAAAAAGAAACATTCGCTTCTGGTGCATCCTGCCCGAGATCGACGGTATTTTCTTCATGGATGCGGTCATAAAGCTCCGCCATGTCTAAGCTACTGCAAGCATCATCTGCTTTGGTCAGGCCGAAAGCCGTTAAAGAGCTCGACGTAGCCGGCTGGGGGAAGCGAATAATATCAGACATCAAATAATTCCTTTGCACCAGCATATCACTCTTGGGGCAAAGTCCAAGACGTTATGGCGCCCTATCGTGGGGGGGGGGGGGGGGGGCTATTGCCCCCGCGCAACACGCTGCCGGTAGCATTCGCTTCTACTGTGCAGGGAAGCGTCGGCGCACCTTGCCTGTGGCCTGCCGTGGGCTCTTACACGATAGCTTAAGCGGGCACTTTCCAATTGGGCTTTAACAAAGGGAGGGCGACGTCTTCCAGTCAGGTAAGCCCAACCGAAGTTCACGAGCAACCAAAATGGTCTCAGCCCAAATGCAAGAAACAACATTAAACCAATGAGAGCCATAGACCTCTTTTTGAAAACACTTCCGTCCCATGCCGCAAGTTGCCCTCGAAAAGCGTCAACACTATGGTCGACCCTCATTCTCGTTCTGGGGGGGGACTATGCGGCGCACCAGCTGCGGAAAGTCTCCGATCAGTATGTCTTTCTTTAGCCCGCCTCTCCTTCAACGGGCCCTCACTTATCGCACAACGCAACAGCAGGTAGCGGGGAGGTCGGATGGCCGTTCAGCGATGTTAAGCTTGAAGAGCGCGTTCCGAGACGTTAGCCGTTGCAATTAATCTGTTGGGTTGATCAAATCGGGCTTCGGCTAGGTTCGCCAAGCACCATGATCGGTATGCGCCGATTGAACGCGATGTGGTTCGGAAGACCACCTTCAGAGCACGGCCCAAAGGCATATTTTGCGTTGATACGGCGCGTGACCTTTAACGAAAAAGTGTTTATAGCAAGACGACTATATTTCGTAGCGAAAGATGTTTTTACCCTATGAGTGCCAGTAACCCGCTTCAGCAGGCTTACAAGAAGTTTCGTGCCATCTTCGGGGCGACGATCCTGTTTAGCTTTTTTGTGAACTTGCTCATGTTCGTGGGCCCCCTTTATATGCTGCAAATCTATGACCGGGTCCTGGCCAGCCGAAATGAGATGACACTTGTGATGATTACGGTCATCGCCGTGGCGCTTCTGATCACCTACGGTGTTTTGGAGTTTATTCGCTCGCGAATGCTTGTACGGGCGGGACTGCAGTTTGACAGCATTCTATCGCGGCCGTTGTTTGATCGCGTAGCGCGCATGCAACTGGTCAATCCCACCAGTGGCGCACGCACGGCTCTGGGGGATGCAGACAAAGTGCGCAGCTTCATTACAGGGCAAGGTGTATTGGCTTTCTTCGACGTGCCATGGACACCAATTTTTCTGGCTCTGTGTTTTGCATTCCATCCGTGGCTCGGCGGGGTGGCCGCAGGCGGAACTGTTGTGATCTTCATCCTCGCTTTGCTCAATGAGTACTTGACCCGAAACGCGCTGCAATCGGCCAACGTTGAAGGCCAGCAAGCCTCGGAATTTGCCGGCGCGACAATGCAAAATGCTGAAGTCATTCGCGCCATGGGGATGCAAGACGCTTTGGCGGAGCGCTGGAAGGCCAAACGTAATGGGATGCTTATCTCGCAAGCGCAAGCCAGTGATTGGGCGGGCGCCGTTATGTCGAGCTCAAAATTCGTAAGAATGGCGCTTCAAGTCGCCATTCTGGGCACCGGCGCATACCTTGCAATGCGGGGGCTGATCTCCCCAGGCGTTATGATCGCTGCATCTATCGTGATGGGGCGCGCCTTGGCACCAGTAGAGCAAGCGGTTGGTCAGTGGAAAGAGTTCGTCGCTGCCCGTCAATCTCATGCGCGCTTAAAGAAGCTTTTTTCCGCTGTACCAGAAGAGCCGACACGACTTTACCAGGCCCAACCTAAAGGCCACCTTCAAGCTGAAAGCGTAAGTACCGTTGTTCCAGGTACGCGTGATACGATTTTGCGCGGGGTAAGCTTTGAACTGCCGGCGGGCAAGACGCTGGCACTCATTGGCCCTAGTGGATCAGGAAAGTCGACGCTGGCACGTCATCTGGTGGGAGTGGGAGATCCAATTAGTGGGGCCATCCGTTTGGACAAAGTGGAGCTCCCTCACTGGGATCGCAACCAGCTTGGTCAGGCCATTGGCTATCTTCCTCAAGATGTGAAGCTCTTCTCCGGTACAGTTGCAGAGAACATTGCACGTTTCTCAGACAGCGCCACCGATGAAGAGATTATCGCTGCCGCGAGACTTGCCGGCGCGCATGAAATGATTTCAGGGCTCAACGAGGGGTATGCCACCCAAATCGGAAGCGGCGGAAGCCGGCTTTCTGGTGGCCAACGCCAACGCGTGGGGCTGGCCCGCGCATTGTTTGGAAACCCTTGCTTGATCGTGTTGGATGAGCCGAATGCGAACCTTGATAGCGAAGGTGAAGAAGCCTTGGCGCGTTGTCTGAGCCAGCTCAAGAGTGAAGGTAAGTCTATTGTTCTCGTGACGCACAAGGCCAATATCCTGAGTGCGACTGACTATACACTAATCTTGAGGGATGGCGCCGTACAGCGGTTCGTGGCAACGAAGGAACTTCTGCAGCCTCAACAGCAATCACCCCAACAAAAGCCCCAACAGCCTCCCCAAGCTGTTTCGTTGTCGACTGCAAAGCTGTAAATTTTGGCGGGATCGTACCGAACGCATGTCAAGCGCTGGTTCGATCTCACTTAAAATGGCAAAGCAGCATCATCTATATATCAAGCCTCCAAAATACTTAGGATCCTGTCGTGGCAACAGCACAATCAACATTGGTTGCGGGCCAACTTACGAAGATGGCAAACCCGCGCAAATACTCCTGGGCGGGCTACGTCATTCTGCTCATCACTTTCGGTGTGTTGGGCATCTGGGCCTATTTTGCGATCATCGCGAGTGCTGTCGTAGCACCAGGGGTCGTGGCGCTAGAAAGCGACCGCAAAGTGGTGCAACATTTTGAAGGCGGCATTGTCCAAGATATTTTGGTGCGCGAAGCTGATTTCGTAGAACAGGGCGATCCGTTGATCGTTCTCGACAATATTCAGGTCAACTCAGAAATAGCCGTTCTCGAACAACGCAAAGCCACATCCGAGGCCCTAATCGCTCGGTTGGAAGCGGAACAGACATTTGCTGAGGAAGTGTCTTTTCCCGAAGAGCTGCTGAACGCGGAAGATGCGCACGTCAAAAGCGCCGTAGAGGCGCAACGCAATATTTTTGAGGACCGCCGATCAATCTACCTATCGCAGGCCGAGATTTTGGAGTTCCGCGCAGAGCAGCTAAATGGCCAAGCTGAAGGGTATGAAGTCCAGCTCGAAGCTTTGAAACGCCGCCAAGCTCTGCGCAGCGAGCTTTTTGAGCGAATGCGTACGGGTGAAGAGCGAGGTGTGGTTGAGAGTAACCGACTTTCAGACATGGAAGATGAGGTTATACAGATTGAGGCAAGCATTGGCACTTCCATGTCGGAGATTGCTCAAGTCAAAGCTGCAGCAGGTGAAGCACGGCTCAATATTCTCAAGCTGAAACAAGAATATAGTGAACGCGCCAATAGTGAGCTTAAGACAGCACGCTCAGAGCTTTCTGAGATTATTGAAAAATTGACTGTGGCGGAGGACCGGATGCGCCGCACGACAATCTCTGCGCCCACTACCGGCAAAGTACAAAGCTTGGCTGTCACGACCCGGGGCTCAGTCATTCGCTCAGGTGAGATTCTTATGGAGATTGTTCCCAGCGACGAGACCCTTCTCATTGATGCAAAAGTAGCCCCGGTTGATGTAGATAATGTGCGCCCAGGGCTCGAAACCGAAGTCCGGTTTTCCGCATTCAAGGCCAAACTGTCGAAGTTGGTCTTGGGGGAAGTCCTTTCCATCTCTACAGATGTGGTAACCACGACAGACGCCAATGAAGCACCCTATTATTTGGCGCGGATCAAAGTTCCAGATGAGAACCTGACAGATGAGATCCGAGAAGGCCTAACCGCAGGTATGCCAGCAGATGTAGTCATTCTGACAGGAGAGCGTAGCGTGCTGCAATACATGCTGGATCCGCTGTCTGAGGCTATCTTCACAAGCCTGCGCGAAGAGTAAAACTGTAAAGCAGATAGACATTTTACTCTGGGGGGAAGGCAAAAGTTCTGATGGAAAATCATGTGAGTAAAATTAAGCGTGCTGGCAACTATATAGCGGCACTTTTTAAACTTGGCCGTACCGAGCGCATGGCCAAGGAAGCACATCGCAACATGCGTGATATTGAGGAGCGGTTTAACAGCTGGGAGATACGAGAACGCCAGCTGCGCAATGGTATCAAGCAAATGGTACAAAGCGATACCCAGGCTTTGATGGCCCGCAATGCTGAGCTCGCGCGCAACTTCGTAGAGCTCTCTCGGCGCTTGGATCAGGTTTTACTCACAACCCGGAGCGATCAAGCGCCTTCTGTACAAGCCGATCAATCCGCCTCGAATGAGAGCGGCATTGGCGCCGTCATGGACAGTTTTTATCATAAGTTGGAAAACAAATACCGCGGCACCACATCTGATATCCGCAACAGGTTACGCATCTACCTTCCCGATGTTGAAAGCGCCGTTATTCGCACCAAGGGCAAACCCGTTATGGACATTGGCTGCGGCCGGGGGGAGTGGCTCGGCCTTCTGAATGATGCTGGCATTACGGCCATTGGCATTGATACCAACCCCGTGCAGATCGGAGATGTGCAAGATAAAGGATTGGATGCGCGGCAAGGCGATGCTCGAAGCGCCCTTACTGCAGCTGAAGACAATTCAGTCGCATGTATTACTGCACATCACCTTATTGAACACCTTCCCTTCAAGGAAGTTTTATGGATCACCCGGGAAGCCATGCGTGTGCTGGCTCCAGGAGGGCTATTGCTGTTTGAAACGCCAAATGTGCGTAACGTTCTAGTCGGGGCCACATCCTTTCATAATGACCCGACGCACTTAAATCCCATGACCGACCCGGTCCTGACAGTCTTATTTGAGACCATCGGCTTTCATCCGATCGAGACACGTCATTTGCATCCTCATGAGAAGCTCGCCGAATTTATGGCCAAGCCGAATTTCGATCCAGAGCTCGCCAACCTCATGTTTGGCGCCCAAGATCTCGCCATTCTCGGCCATAAACCTCTGCAGGAGACTTAAGATGCGTGTGGGTGTGGTTCGAACGCAAGTGCCCTTTGTCACGGGGGGTGCAGAACGCCATGCCGCTGGCTTGGTTAACGCGCTGCGCCAATATGGCCATGAAGCATGCGAGATCACCTTGCCATTCAAGTGGTATCCGGTCGAGACACTCACAGACAGCATCCTATCCGCAAAACTGACGGATCTATCGCAAGCGGAAGGCGTCCCTATCGATATGATGATCGGGCTTAAATTCCCGGCTTATCTCGCGCGGCATCCCAATCCGGTTTTTTGGCTTATCCATCAACACCGTCAGGCCTACGACATGTGGGATGCAGGCACTTCTGATTTGTTGGACGTGCCAGAAGGGATGATGGCGCGTGACATGATTCGGGCCGAAGACCGCGCTACTTTTGCACGCAGTAAGCGGCCAATCTATGCGAACTCTCAAAATGTCGCCGGGCGGCTAAAGAAGTACCTCGGACTGCAATCCACGCCACTTTATCATCCGCCACCAATCGCAGATCGGCTGACCCAAGGGGACTTTGGAGATTACCTCTTCGCGCCAGGACGGTTGAACCCCTCCAAGCGGGTCGACCTCATGCTGCGCGCATTGGCCAAAGCGCCCAGATCTCTTCGTCTGGTCATTGCAGGGGTGCCTGAGAACCCTGCCTATCTCGATGAACTTCGTGGTTTGGCAACTGCTTTAGGTGTGTCTGGGCGCGTCGATTGGTTGGGAGGCATCGATAATGACACGATGGTTCGTTACTATGCGCAAGCCCGCGCTATTGTCTTTACGCCCCAAGATGAAGATCTCGGCTACATTACGTTAGAGGCAATGCTTGCTGGCAAACCGGTCATCACAACCACCGATGCAGGTGGACCCTTGGAGTTCGTCTCGGACCAGCGCGAGGGTTTGATTGCCTCACCGGATGCAGAGGCTCTCTCCCAAGCCTTCGGCGCCCTTTACGAAGATAAAGGCTTGGCTGAAACATTGGGTCAAGCTGGCCTAAAACGCTATCAAGATATGAACATCTCTTGGGAGCATGTGGTGGAAACGCTGACCGGTGAAACAGCGAAGCCCGCCCCCGGCCCTGCACAGATTGAAGCTCTAGAAGAAAAAGCCGCAGCAACACCGGCAGAGGAAGCTGTCGCCCGGGTTCAAGCTGCGGTGGCCCCTCCCCCAGCTCCGCATTTGCCCTTCAACTCAATCACGGATGTTTTGAGCGCCTATGCGTTCGATACCATGCCCGCTAAAGACGGGGCTGGTCCGGCCCCAGTGGAGCCTGGTCTGGCACAATATCTGGGCACGCATTGGACGCGCTACCTGACCACATTGCATCATGTCATCGATTGCGCTCCCCAGAGCATACTCGACGTAGGGGTTTTCCCGCCTTTGGCATTTGAAGCCATGGTAGCCAATGCTCTGCCGGAGGCCAAGATGAGCGGGATCTGGGAGGGCCCCAATCCCTATGCGCAGTCGGTTAAAAGTCTCAACCCCGCTTATCCTGATTTTGATATCGAACTGCGCCCTGCCAATATCGAACGCGATATCATGCCCTATGAAGACGCTGAGTTTGACATGGTGCTGGGGATGGAAATCTTTGAGCACCTTGCTCTCGATCCGCACTTCTTTTTGTCTCAAGCGGCGCGTGTGTTGCGGCCCGGAGGGCATATCATTCTGACCACGCCCAACGTTGGCAGTCACCGTGGCGTCCAAAAGATGCTCGATGGTCGATCGCCCTATAGCTTTGGTCTATTCGTCCCCACGGGCGGCGTTTATGGCCGTCACAACCGTGAATACACACCTCGAGAGGTTGAGGCACTCGCCCACGGCGCCGGATTTGAAACCCACTATTTGGGCACCGCTGATGTTTATGAGGACTACGTTGATCCCGCGACTGCGGCGTTAATGATTGCGCGGGAGGACGACCTGAGTTTGAGGGGCGAGACAATTGTGTTTGTGGGGCGCAAAGTAGGCGCTCCCACATCCCCCCCTGCTGGTCTTTACCACGGAGACCCTGCGCGTCTATCGGGCAAACTGCGGCTGTCGAAGGATGAGGCCGCTACTGGGCTTACACAAATTACGGCTCAGAACACATCTTCTGCATGGTGGCCCGCCTCAGGCGCTCACGCAACAGCGCTTTTGGCCGAATGGATCAACGAGAAAGGCTATTTGGTGCATACCAATGTCATTCTCCCCTTAGGCGAAGCCGTGGCCCCAGGAGGAGAAACGACATTCAACCTCCGTCGCAATCCCCCTGAAGCGGGGACGGCAAAAGGCATGCTGCGGCTACAGCTTTTCCAAACGGGCGTGGGCGCGTTCACTGGCACAGGCAGGGCCAATATGCAGATGTTACCCTGTAGTGAAGCGGACTTCTTGGCTTTGGCAAAGCAGGCTTTGTAATGGCCCCGACACAGTCCCGTCCCACCATTCATTGGATCAGCCCTCTCCCTCCGGCCGAAACCGATATTGCCCATTACACGGCCCGGATCCTACCGGCTCTCAGTAGCCATGCTGAGGTTATCCTTTGGACAGATGCAGATACATGGGATTTGGATCTAGAGCGCTATTGTACGGTCAAAAGCTTTAATCCAGACACTGTTCTGCCGCGTGACTTCACGGCGGCCAGAAGTGGAGATGGACTTGAAGTTCTCTTTCTAAATATCGGAAATTCTTGGGTTTTCCACGCAGGCATTCTTCGCATGGCACAGCGTATACCCTCCGTCGTGGTTCTTCATGATTTGGCCATACAAGAGCTGATGATCGAAGCCGTTAAGGGTGGTGAATGGAGAGCTTCTGCCTACTTAGCCGGCATGGAAAAATGGCATGGTTCTTCCGGCGTGGCTGCCGGTCGCGCTTGCATGAACAGAAGCGAGCAAGGCTCTGTTATTTCAAAAGAAATTCCTGGCTTTGAGTTGGTTCTTGAAAAAGCTCTCGGCGTGGTGACCCACACCAAAATCGCGCAGGAAGCCGTACAACATCGGCTGCCGCACCTCCCTTGCCAAATGCTGCCTCTTCCATTTGAGGTCGGCCCCAAACCATCGGAAATGCGAACCTCAACTGGCCCCTTGCGGCTTCTACAGTTTGGATGGATTGGTCCGAACAGACGATTGGAGCAAGTCCTGGATGCTTTGGCGGAGATGCCGACGGACTTCGACTATCGGCTTGACGTCATGGGCAAGCTTTGGAACCCTGATCTCATCTATAATAAAATTGATCAACTCAACCTGAGTGATCGGGTACATCTACATGGGTTTGTGCCAGAACCTGTTCTGGAAGATGCTCTGCGGCAAACACATTTGGCACTCAATCTACGTCATCCCAGCATGGGTGAAGCTTCAGGCAGCCAATTGCGAATCTGGAATGCAGGAACGTCCGCCGCAGTGACCCGTGAGGGCTGGTATGCGGAACTACCCGAAGAGGTGGTCTATTTTATTGATCAAGAAAGCGAATCCGTTCAGCTGCAAGAACTGTTTGCGAAACTTAATGCGGATCGCAAATCTGCGGGCGCGTCCGGCGCTGCAGGCCGCGCTTATTTTGAGACCCATCACGCGCCCGATACTTATGCTCAGGGAATCGTTCGCTTCATCCAAGAGGTTACTTTAACTGGGAGCCAGGAACTGGCGTTGCGTTTAAGAGTGAATGAGCCACATGCTCAAGCGCTGCATCCAAAGCTGCAAAGCCGCTTGGAGATGCTCTCAATGGCGCGGTCTAAACCCTAGCCTTCTCTACTGCTCAAATGCCGGTGCCCAATCGGGATGGCAAGGCATTGGAAGCTTTGCTCCACCCAAGCCTAGCTAAGAAATGAAGATGTAGCATATCTGCGAGTTGGCGCTGTGACAGGCCGTTTGCTTTATGCAATGCTTTTAGCCAGCCTCCAACACCGTGCGATTGTCCATGTCCGGCAAGATAGCCGAAGAAAACTTATCAGTGTCATACTGCGCATCTTCCTATTCGCAGCAAAGACCCCTTTGGTTCGGGCCGAGTCACGTTTATTTCACGCTACAGGCTGGAATTTCCGAGGTATTTTCCGGTAGGCTCCTACAGTTCCACGACACATAATGCCAAATGGAAGGAGCTGGTATACTTTTTACTGGACATAAAGCTTGCTCGATGGCTGCCAATTTGCTAGGTCTGCCTTTGTGATCGATCCGCGATCCGGCCAAGCTGCCGTTCTCGGAAGGCTAAAGCCGAGAGATCGCTAGTGAAGATCATCATGCAAGCTTATTAAGCAGGAAAGCAAACAACATGGCAACTTCTACGCAAATCAATGCGATTACAGCCCTTTATGTAGGGTATTTTGATCGCGCTCCCGATCCCGCAGGCCTTCAGTTCTGGATTGACCAGATTGACGAAGGCCGTGAGTTCAACACAATCGCAGCTGATTTCGCCGCTTCGCCTGAAGCTGTGGCTCTGTACCCCTACCTGACAACACCAGATGTTTCCTCGCCTGCAGCGTTCATTACAAGCATCTACGCGAACCTGTTCGGTCGCGCCCCCGAAACAGAAGGCCTGGAATTCTGGACTGGCGTTCTGGAGGATGGTAGCGTTTCTGTCGCCGACATGATCGAAGAGATCATCATGGGCGCACGCGACGACGCAGATGCCGGCACATTCGACAAAACAGTTCTGGACAACAAAGTCGAAGTTGGTTTGGATTTTGCCCTCGACGTAGGCAATATTCCTGAATTTGAATTTGACGCCGCAGCCAAAGCCGCAGCCATTGCCGCCGTTAACGGCGTAACAAGCGACGAAGCAACTGTAGAGGCTGCAAAGGCCGCAACAGATGCATTCGTAGCCGAGGGCACCGCTGGTGAAACCTTCACGCTCACTACCGATACCAATGCGGGCTTGGACTTCACTGGTAACGACGAAGACAACACATTTAACGCAGCGCTCGCACCAGCCATCGACGGCCTGGTTGGGGCTCAAACCCTTCAGGGCTCCGATGTCCTTGATGGTGGCGCTGGTGTTGATACACTGAATGCTGAGTTGAACGGTACAGGCGCGACCCAGAACCCAACGATCAGCAATGTCGAAGTTTACAACCTGACGTCTTTCTCTGGCCCACTTGGCTTGGGCGGCGGTATGCTCGATCTCGACCGTGCAACCGGGTATCAGCAGATCTGGAACCGCAATTCGCGCCAAGACCTTACACTCGAGAATGTAGGTGAAGCTACAACTCTCGGCCTCGACAACGTTCGTGATGGCTCCGAGTACGAAGTCAACTACGATAACATCGCTGTCGCAGAGCAAACCGTCGTTTCCATGACGTCTGGTCGTCCAGACGATGCCGTGACACTCGACATCGATGGCGTGGCCGGTGCGATCGAAACCATGAACCTCATGGTGTCGGAAGACAACTATCTCGTTCTTGAAAACGACGCGGATGGCATCCTGAACCTGAACATCTCAGGCGACGGCGTCTTGGCGCTCGAAGGTGGAAACAACTTCGCCAACCTCCAGACGTTGGACACGCTCGACTATGAAGGTAACGTGACACTCGACGTGAGCGGCAGCGGCGATCTCACCAGCGTGGAAACAGCGGGTGGTGATGACACCGTTGTTGTTTCTGAAGCTGCTGTGAATGGTGGCCTATCGGTCGACATGGGTGAAGGCGCAGACATTCTCAACATCAATGATGTAAGTGACGATGCTGACCTGAACGCTATCGACTTCACTGGCGGCGTGACAGGTGTCGAGAACGTTGCTTTTGACGACGCAATCGAACTTGGCGCTGATGCGACATTGAACTTGGATGGCGTATCTGAAGATCTGGAAGCTGTTTGGTTCTTCGATGGCTTCGACGCAGATGGCAACGGTCTGACTGTGGCAAACACCCCAGTTTCCGATCTGACCATCAAAGCCATTTCGGGCACTGCTGATGATGCTGATTTCGACATGGATGGTGGGTTGCTGACAGTTGATGGTGTTGCGAACCTGACCATCGATGCGGCAGACGATGCTGATGTCGATGGCGGCCTTAACGGTGATGTGCTCGAGACACTTGTGGTCAATGCAGGTGACGATCTTGACCTGGATCTCTCGGGCGGCCTTGATGCTCTGGTTTCGATCGAAGCAAATGCGACCAACACATCCACGTCCACTGGTGGCGACTCTGATGCCAATGTCAACCTCGACGCATCTGCTGGCGCTTTGGGTGACGCGACCGAATTTGACGCGCTGAAAAACGTCAACGTGAATGCTGCATCCAGTGCGACTCTGAGCATGACAGGTCGGGCGGGTATTGCTGCAGTCGCAGGCATCCAAGCTACGCAGTCCTTTGAGATTGATGTAACCGGTACTTCCGTCGGTTATCCGAACACGCAATCCGCTGGCGATGTCGCATTTAACAGCTCCGGCATTCCCGGTGGCGTGATTGTGACTGACTATTCGACGACTGTTCCTTTCCTGGGCGCAAACAGCGGCTTCCACGACTCCGGCGCGGCTTCCGACATTGCTGATGACCTTGACGCATTGGCAGAACTGGAAGCATCGAACAGCTCCAATGTGGTAAACGTCACTTGGGCCAATGCAGGTGTCGTCGATCCCCTCGCGTATTTCGGAACGGCTTCGAGCGCGTCGACCGGCACATTGGACGGCGTGACCCCGGGGACCTTCACTCAGGGCGCTGATGCGATCGCTCAGGTAGATGGCGAAGGTTTCGAAGCTGTTGAAACTGTTTCCGTCAACGCTGAGGACGGCGATGCTGATGTCGATCTGACGGATGTCTATGGCGCGTTCACACTCGACGTTACCGCAACCGATAACGCCGACGTGGACCTGCTCAACACCAACGTTACTTCGGCAGTCGTTGCTGCGGGAACAGACGCGGGTGATACAGCAACGATCACTCTCGGCGGCGACACCGTCGGGAATGCTCAGCTGGTAGACCTCATCGTTTCGGGTGACGAAGCCGATGTGACCCTCGCGGGGAACCTCGACAGCTTCACAACTCTGAACGTTGCTGAAGTTGCTTCGGATGTTGTTGTAGATGCCTCTGGTGCAATCTTTGACCTCGCCGCAGGTGAGTTCGTTGAGTACCAAATCGGTGCAACCACTGATGAAGATGATACGACCGTAGATGTCGACTTCACCGGCAACGCAGATGCCCGCGAAGTTTACAACTTCGTTGGTGACGAAATCGCCGAAGTCGAAATCAACAACTTCGACGTCAGCGCTGACATCACCGATCCAGGTGATCGTCTTGACCTGACAGGCTTCGCCGGAAGCGCTGGTGAACTGGTATTCTCGATCAACGCAGATGATGACATCGTTGTTGAAGATCTTGCAGGCGGTCTGGGTGACTTCGGTGGTTCCATCACCATCGTGGGTACCTATGACGCAACCGATGCAGCAAACTTCGCATCGTTCAACGTCATCTATGGCTAATCCACGCCGGATTTAAGCTGTTAAAACCTTATGCGGGGGGGCTTCGGCCCCCCCGTTTTCCATTTAAGGAGGCCTTAAGTGTTTAAATCGCATGTTCCGTTGAAGTTCGCCGATCACGCCAACCTGCGTGTATTCGAAACAAATGACTACAGTTTCGCAAAAGGAGAAACACTCGCGCCGATCGTATTTGATGAGATGGCTGACATTGCACGGGAATACCCGATTGTCTTTCCCAAGAACGAGGGCACTCTTCCCGGCGCCCTTCTCGGGTTGGAGCCGGGTGAGAACGCCTACATCAATGATGAGGGACGTTGGCTTGCAACCTATATTCCTGCTCATATTCGGCGCTATCCTTTCATGTTGGGCAAAGCTGGACAGCAAGAAGAGGGCAAACAGAACTTCGTGGTTGTATTGGACCCCGATGCTCCACATTTCAAAGACCCTAGTGGCCATCAAGTTTTCGCGTCCGATGGTAAGCTCACACCGCATATGGAAAATAGATTTGCCCTTTTGCAGGCCATGCAGAAGCGGATCCCACGCACAATTGAGCTGGTCCAAATACTCGAGAACTCAGGGATTTTGATTGAGCGTACAGTCACGATCAAAAAGGCAGATCAATCGAAAGAGATCACTGGGTTTCGCGTGGTAGACGAGCAAGCATTAAACGAACTTCCTGACGACACCTTCCTAGAACTGCGTCGAAAGGGCGTTGTGCCTTTGATCTACGCACATCTTCTGTCGTGGGCCAACTTCCGTCAGGGTGCTATCGCTGGTAAATATCCCGACCTGATGACGAAAGCAGGAAGAGGAAATGTTCCTTTCCACTTTGAGAATGACACTATTGATTTCTCCAAGTTCACCTGAAATCACAACTCACACGAACATTCACTGAATGAGGACTGATATGACTGAAGCGACACTGACAGGAAAAACGATCACAATTGATGGCGTGGCACATGAATTGTCTAATTTGTCTGAAAACGCCCGGGCTCAGGTCACCAACCTGCGGGTGACAGATGCTGAGATTGAACGCATTAAAGCTCAAATGGCGATCTATCAAACGGCACGTATGACCTATGCTAAAGCTTTAAAAAACGAGCTCGGAAAAGCCGAAGCACACTGAGCGTATCATCGGCTAGATTCTTAAGAGAAGCTCATCAGTCTGCCTGTATTCTTGCAGGCAGACTAGAAGACTTGGAGCAGAATATTACCATGCTATGCGGATAGAAATGCGTTGAGGCTGCGTAGCTTGCCAGATGTTTCCCCCAAGTCGCCAGAGTTTGGAGTGATGAAAAATCTATCGAAGATTTAGGCAGTGGACGCATAGCTCCAAGGGTTGAAGCGATTATAGACTGTTGTCGGTGGGCCGTATTCGCTGGGTCGGTCGGCCCGAGGAATGCCGGTCCGCAGAACGTAAAAAATGCCGTTGATCACGAGGGCGGTCACCCACCAGCTTTTTGCCGCGCGTTCTGTTAGGCAAGACAAATTTGATGATTTCCAATTCCAGTTCGCTCATCTCTGATCGCGCCACTTTCATCCTCCGCCCGTTGTTTGAGCTGTTGCCTGGACAAAGGCCTTGTCCACCACGCGCTTAAAGGTAGCGTTGGCTCAAGGGTTGGCAACCTCTGTCCGCCAAGCGTCAAACTGAGCATTCAGATCGTCCATGTCGCGGAACGTGCGGGCCAGAAAAACGTCTTGCCGAATATTGCGGAACGGGGCTCGACCTTGGTCTTATATGGCCGACAGGCGCGTGGCACTGCGGCATAATGGTTTAGCAGGGCCACCAGAGCAACGTTGTAGGTTACTACCCCGACCTCCTCCTGCCGATCACGGCAGCCTTCATCCGGTCATAGAGGATTTTTTCAGGCACGTCGCCCATGTCCAAGAAAAACGCGATATGGCAACGCAGGATCGCTTGCAAATTCTGCTTGGCAACGAACTGGCCCCAGAGCAGTGGATGTGCCCGAGCAGCATTGGATCGGGAACTACTGAAGGCGATCTAGACATCCAGACACGTAGGGAGTGTATAAATGGCTGAACGCCAAAAGATCGATATTGATTGCGTATTCCGGAGTATCCGCCCACTCATTCCGACAACATGCGCCCACCTATTCCGGGGTATCCGCCCACTTGTGACGCGTTGCCGTGAGGCAGTGGGTTGAGGTTATCAGGTTTGAGGGTTTTCGTCATCCATTTTGGTGACGCTTTTCCGCATAGACGGCCCCTTGAGTTCGAGGCGGTAAGCGTTGTGAACGATGCGGTCGAGGATGGCATCAGCGAAGGTTGGTTCGCCAATGACGTCATGCCAAGCCTTGATGGGTAATTGGCTGGTTATCATCGTTGAGCCGCGACCGTAGCGCTCTTCCACGATCTCCATGAGATCCCGGCGTTGCGTGGCGGTCAGTCGGTCTGGCCCCCAGTCATCGAGGATGAGCAGCTGTGCTTTGGTGATGCTGCGGAACAGGCGGGGGAAGCGCCCGTCGCCATGGGCCAGTTCGAGTTCTTCGAAGAGACGCGGCATTCGCTTGTAGGCCACAGTGACACCGTCGCGACAGGCTGTTTGCGCCAGTGCGCAGCCGAGCCAAGTTTTGCCGACACCACAGGGCCCGGTAATGATCAGATTGCGCTTGTCGGTGATCCATCTACCGGTGAGCAGACTCTGGAACAGCGTCTTGTCGAGACCACGGCGCGCGCGGTAATCGACATCTTCTGGGCAGGCGCCCACATGGCGCAGCCTGGCCGAGCGCATCCGAGCTTCAAACCGCTTGGTCTCACGGCTGGCGACCTCACGGTCAACGAGCAAGCCAAGCCATTCAGCGTGGCTGAAGTCGGCTGCGGCATCCTGCGCTTGCAGCTCGGCAAATGCTTCGGCCATACCGTCCAGCCGCAGGGCCTTCAGATGATCGAGGGTTGGGTGATCAAGCATTGTGTTCCTTTCAATGGAAATAATCGGCGCCACGGATGTTGGGGTGGGTGATTGCAGGCTCCTCCGTGGCGCGGGTGCGGGGCTTGCTCTCCAGCCCATTCTTGAGAATGGATTGGAGTGACGAGTAAGAACGGGCGTTGATCTCGAGCGCGCGGCGGCACGCCGCATCGAGGCGGGCGGCACCGAACTTGTCGGCCAGCCGAATGACACCCAGACAGCTCCGGTAGCCCTGTTCGGGGTGCTTGCGTTCGCGCATCACAACCTCTGCGAAGGTGGCGACATTCGGCCCGACGCGAGCGGCCCGTGCGATAATACGCTGCGGCGTCCAGTCCTCGCGGAACTTGTGGTGCGCTGGCATGTGCTCGCGCTGTGTAGAATGTCTGCCGTTTCCAGAAGTGCGCACATGGGAAGCAACACGCTGTCCAACATGGAAGACTTCGACCGTGCGGGCGGTGATGCGAGCCCACAGCTCTTTCTTCAGCAACTGATAGGGCACGGAATAGTAATGCTTGTCGATTGCGACGTGGTAATCCAGCCCCGCTCGGCACTTCTTCCATTCGGCATAGACATATGGAGCCGTCGGGAGCGGCTTCAGGGCGGGCTTATCCAACTGCTCAAACAACTGCTTGCGGCTGGCCCCAAGATGCCGAGAGACCTTGTCGTTGAGCTGGTCAAGCAACGGGCGAATGGCAGCGTTCACATCCCCGAGGCTGAAGAACTGCCGATTGCGCAACCGCGCCAGAATCCAGCGCTCGACCAGCAAGACCGCCCCTTCGACCTTTGCCTTGTCCTTTGGTTTATGCGGCCGCGCGGGCACAACGGCTGTGTCGTAATGGGTGGCGAGATCCGCATAGGTTCGGTTGATCACAGGGTCGTAAAAGCACGCTTTGGTGACCCCGGCCTTCAGGTTGTCGGACACGACCTGCGCCGTCACACCCCCAAGGAAGCCAAAGGCACGCACATGGCTCGAGATCCAATCCGGCAGCGATTGCGTCCAGGTCGCCTCTGCAAAGGTATAGCTTGAGGCCCCAAGCGTCGCGACGAACAGCTGTGCCGCGCGCACTTCCCCGGTCTGAGGATCAATCACGTCGATGGTGTGCCCCGCGTAATCGACGAACAGCCGCTCGCCCGCCGGGTGACGCTGTCGCATCACCGGCGACAGCTTGCCTTCCCACCGCGTGTAAAGTTCGCAAAATCGGGAGTAGCCGTATCCCTCGGGGTGGTCGGAGCGATGTTCCTCCCACAAAAGTGACAGCGTTACGCCCTTCCGACGCAACTCGCGGTGAATATACGACCAGTCAGGCTGCGTCTCGATCCGTTGGGTGTTCTGGTGAGCTCGGTGAAAGAGGCATCGCTCAAGGTCCGTATCAGACATCTCTGCTGGCAGCGGCCAGCCCAGACCCAACTCAGTAGCGCGATCAAGGTAGCCCCGAAGGGTTGTTCGCCCAATCGCCAGACTCGCTGCGATCTGGCGGGTTGATAGGCCCTCGGCTGACAGCCGCAAAACATCTCGTATCTTCCGCATCGGCAATCTCTTCATCGGGCTTCCTTCATGCCAAAAGGACGAAAGGTAGCCGGTTACAGATTGCCTCGCAGCAGCACGTCACAGGGGTGGGCGGATACCCCGGAATCGGTGGGCGGATAAAATCGGAACGGGTGGGCGCATCAAATCGGAATCGGTGGGCGGATCACCCCGGAATACGCATATTGATGGTAGTTCCGATGATATCAATAAGCTGTCCAATGAAGTTATGAGCCAGCTCGGTACATTCAGGCGGCAGATGCTGAGGTTTAGCGACTTGATCAGCAGGAGGTATTCGCTCAGACAGCACGGAATTCTTATGCGCGCGCTTTGCAGGCGGAACTTGCGAAGGTCGAGCCGCAGCAATAAAGAGGTAGCGTAAACCTTGTTGCCTGGTTTACCTGCTGGGAGACCTCTGCTGGAAACGGTGGAGGTCTTTTGCTTTAGGAGCCTACTGCGAATTGGGCTGACGTGGTAAGGGCGGTTTCTAGCTTGCCTCTTGGATTCATACTGAGCCGCTAGTAGCTTTCAAGCAGAACCCTCCTCAAAACACCAGAGGCTGCGCTGTATAGCTTGACGCTTAAACGGAATGAACCATCCTACAAGTAGAGTAGTAAGAAAGGTGCTATCAAAGGCATGGAATGCCATAAGACTGCCTATTGGCGGTCACTGAGAACTAAGCATCAGGGGGCATGCGTCCTACGCCGTGCTTTGGGAAAGCATCCCAAATCACATATATGCGTGCGGAAACAGACCTTTAAGCTTTTTGAGAATCCCCGAAAAGCATTTCATAGGCTTCCGGCTCATAATAGCTCAACAGAACTTTCATAAAAGCCTTTGGCTCTTGCTCAAGGGCTTTCGCCCAATCACGGTACCGTGCGCTCGGAATCTTGCCGCGGCCGGTTTCAAGCTGAGAGATGAAGGTATAGTAATCGAGGTCAAGCATATCCGCGAGTTGACGCTGCGATAAGCCCTGGGCCTCGCGTAGCGTTCTCAGCCAGACTCCCAATTCAGCACGCGTGTCCTTGTCGCGCGAGACCGCAGGGGTTATCTTGTCGTGTGCCATACAAAGCTTTCTGTTCACGGCGAAGCCCCGCTTCTATAGGAGCTCAGCCAAGTTTGCTGCAGTTAAAGTAAGCGCTGCTTGTACCTGCTTTTATCCATAACATCATATGAGAGAAGGTGGTATACTTTTTACTAGACATAAAGCTTGCTCGATGACGGACTAAAGCATTTTGCGTTTAATCTGAGGCATATCCAACAACTTTCATGAAGTTCCAACATTCTTCGGGTTCGAAGAGTCCACAGATGTCAGCGAGCGCCTCGAATAGGGCGTCGAAGGCCCTAGCCCCGATCCGTCGGAGGTGTGCCTTGAGTTGGAGAATGCCAACTCGATTGGATTGAGGTCGGGACAGCAAGCGGGCAGGAACAAGAAGCAACAGCCTCGCCGTTGCAAAGCTTCAGCGGCACGGGGGCTTTTGTGCGTAGAGAGGCTCCCTTGCGACTTTGCAGGTCGCAGTTCTCTACCTCCTCAAAGTCTCTAATCTTTTTGTAAAGCCCTCAGCACGCGATCCAATGCCTGTCCCTGTTTGGAATATTTGGCGGGCCCGTCTTTCACTAAGTTGTAATAGGCGGTGACATCATACAGTTGCACAGGCAGCTGCAAATCGCGGGCCGTTAACTGCCCGGTGGCGGCGAGGACTGCATAGGCTGCAATATATAGGTTCGCTCGAGCGGAGGCGCGTGTCGACTCTGCATCCAACAGCACCTGCTCGGCGTCCAATACATCCACTGTGGTCCGAGCACCCAAATCAGCTTCTTCTCGTACGCCTTCAAATGCGGCGCGGGCCGCGCGGATCTGCCGATCCGAGGATTCAAGTTGAGCGCGGGCTGAGGTTAAAGATGCATAAGCATTCCCTACCTCTTGGGCAACTTCGCGACTTACGACGTGCAGGTTGGCACGTTGTGCGTCTTCCTGTGCCTTGGCTCGCCTTACCGCAGAGGAAAGAGCGCCGCCGCCTTGATATATTGTTTGACCCGCTTGAACGCCAACACTACCACTGCGGTTGTAGCGCTTACTGTCGAATGTCTCAGACAGACCATAGCTGCCCTGAAGTGTTACCCGGGGCGACATCGCAGCTTCATTTGAGCTGACCGCCAGCCGAGCAGCTGCGACTTGGTGTTGAGCGGCTAGAACAGATGGGTGCGTACGGACAGCAAGTGCTTTAGCGCCTTCTAGATTGCCGCCCACGTTTGGCAGTCTGGACGGGGTCGAAAGGTTACTTGGCTTGCGACCAACGACATTCTGATACTCCTCAACAGCGCGCAACAAAGCTCCCTGGGCCCCGGCAAGTCCACTGCGGGCCTCCGCAAGCTGAGCTTCTGCCAAGGCGACATCCGTGTTGGTCACTTCCCCCACGTCAAACCGATCTCGTGCCGCCCGCAGCTCTTGGGTCAAAAGGCGCAAGTTATTGTTGCGCAGTGCGACCACGTCGGAGGCCTCAACGACCCCTAAATAGGCGGCAACGGTACGCAAAAGAACGCGTTGCTCTAGGTCCAGAAGTGTCTGTCGGGTGGCGAGTACGGTCTCTTTTGTGGCCTCAATCCGATACTGGCTCGCACCGAAGTCGTAGAGCAAAAGCTCACCAATCAGGTTAATTGATGCTGTGAGGCTTTCCGTAGATTGAGATGATACACGGCTGGAGGCTCGGGTAGAGCCAAAGTTTTGTGTTAGCCCCCCGGCCCAACGCAATACAGGCTTTAATGCGGCCTGCGCACTGGCGACATCTTCGTCTGCCGCACGCAGCAACGCTCGGTTTTGGTCCAAAAGCCCCGAATGCTCGTAGGCTCCGACTAAAGCGTCAGCCAAAGTCTCTGTCAAAGCCGGCCGCGGCAAAAGCAAAGCGAGTGTGAGCGGCAAGGCAACACCTGCGCGCAAAGACTTTTTGAACCGGAATAGTATCACTTTTAACCTTGCCTCTTATCTATGCGCTATGAACGTGCCTGCTCGTCCCCACAATTGATCAAAGAGCTAACGGTGCGCGGTCAGGCCAACGCTCTTCCTATGCGCGATGCGACACAGAAAATTAGCTTCAATATGATGCGGGTGATATTCTGAGCAGTTTGTCATACTGAAAGAGAGTTTACCAACCGATAACTGCGCCCACCCGTCTCTAGGGACGATTTCCCGGCAAAATTGCCTCGATGTCATCGGCAACATCATCCCATGTGCGCAAAGTCGTCTCGCTGATTTTCTGTTCTAGAGCACGTCGATGTTCAGGATCAGCGATCAGTCTGTGACAGGCCTTGTAGATACTATCGATCGAATGGGCATCACAATATTCCACCATATCCACACCGACCTCGGGCATAGAGGAATTCCGCGCAACCACTGCTGTTTTGCCAAATGACAAGCTTTCGCCAATGGGCAGCCCCCAACCTTCGTAGAAGCTGACGGTTGCTGTAAAAAGGCAGTTCTCATACAGAAACCCAAGTTCAGTATCACTGGGGCGCTCTGCAAACTGCACCCAGCCTCCTAAGTTGCCCGTGGCTGACATTAAGTCTTTGAAATCACCGTTGTACCATCCGGGCTTACCCGCAAAGACCAGCTTGGGCACATTGAGGCCTGGGTCTTGAGTTAAGCGCTGCCAAGCCTGTCCCAGAGACCAAATATTCTTGCGCGACTCCATCGTACCGACGACCAGTACATATGGTGTTTTGGTGAGGTTCACCGTTGATTGCTTCAGGCCACGCAAACTGCTGAGATGGGACTCAAACGGTCTAGAGGGATCGATTGCCCGGTGGTGTCTCGAATCTGGTGGAAATTCTCCGGCGGCGTTCTCCGAGCATGGGGATTTGGGCCTGATCAAGCCGCGAGGTCAAGGCTGATTGGAGCGATGGGCTGAGCCAAGGTTTCCCAACCGTCCACTTTCCGCATCTGGATCTGGCCCGATGCCATCAGCGCCCAAAGGAGCATCGGCACGGTTTCGGCGCAGGGCAGCACGGTCTGGGTCTTGATGCGGCGGCGGAACTCCTCGTTCAGGCGCTCAATGGCGTTTGTCGTCCGGGCCGATTTCCACTGCGATGGGTCCAGCCGCGTGAAGGTGAATAGCCGGTCACCGGCCTCTTCCAGGCTGTCCGCCACCGCGCGGCACTTCAGCCGCCATTTGCGCAGGAACGCCTTACGACGTTTGTCGATTTCGCCCGCATCGTCAGCATAGATCATGTCGCGGTAATCCTCGGTCAACTCGTCCTGCATGCGTTTCGGGGCGTGGCCGAGAAGATTGCGGTGCTTGTGAACGGTGCAGCGCTGGATCGGCAGGTCCTCGCCCCAGAGCGCGACGAGGGCGGCCTCAAGCCCTGGCGCGCCGTCGACAATGACAAATTCCGGTCGCTTCAGGCCACGCGCATCGAGATCGCCGAGAAACTCGGCCCAGGCAGCCTTGCTTTCACCGCCCATATTCATGATCGAAAGCAGCACCTTCTGCCCGTCCCGGCGTATGCCAATGGCCGCCAGCACCGAGATGTTCGTGGCGCGTCTGCCGATGCGTGTCTTGATCACCGTGCCGTCGAGGATCAGCCGGACGATGTCCTCATTGGCCAGATCGCGCGCGACCCAGGCGTCCCAGTCGACCTTCACCTTGCGCCAGGCCCGGCTGACCACGTCCTTGCTTACCGCGCCCTGAAACAGTCCATACAGTGCCCGCTTCACCCGTCGTGTGTTGGTGCCGGCCAGATAGACCGAAGCGATGAGGGCTTCAGCCTTCTTGGTCAGCCGCTGGTAGCGCGGCAGCGCCTTCGAGCGCCATTCCGTGGTCTTGCCAGCCTCATCGACGGCGCGGGCGCGCGGCACACTTATCGTCTCGGTCCCAAATGTGCCGATCAGCTGACGCTCCCGGTGGCCGTGCCGGTAGCCCGTGAGTTTGCCGGGGCGGCGATCATAACGGCAGCGCCCCAGAAACGCCTCCAGCTCCTCTTCGAAAACCGCCTCGATCGTAGCGCGGATATTCTCCCGCAAGCGATCCTCGATCGGATCATGGCCCGCTTCATTGGACAGTAGCGAAAGCGCGGCAGTGTCGGTATCGTTCTTCATGGCGTGATCTCCCTGGCGGTTGCTGCCGCCGGTTGGGTGGGTTCAAGTCACCCGGAGATTACGCCACCTTCGAATTTCCACCACCTTCGCGACACGACCGATTGCCCGATTGGAATGCACCACATCAAACTTTTGCGCCAAAGGCACCACGTCGATCGGGCAGTGTTGAGCGATCTCCTCCATAAAGCGCTGCAAATCGCGCGCCGTATTCTGTGAGTTCGCAAGAAACCGGTCACAATATCCCATGGAAGACCGCAGCCAGTGATAGAACTCCCCCGAAAAGTCTCCCGCGATATGCTCTGGCGTGATGATCGGAATCAAATCGTGTACAAGTTGATAAATTTTGAGCCCGCAATCATCTTTCAACCGCTGAAGCGCCGGTTGCAGCCCATCAATACCCCATGTCGCTCCCAAAATAACCAGCTGGTCTCCAGGTTGGGCCGTTTCATTCACTTTGCTACGCTGTACCTCTATAGCCCTCTTGCCCATCTCAGAAGGAACCTCACGCGCTTTAAACGCTTCCCATTCCGCAATGCTCGAGCCTAGTTTGGCAAAGTGGCGTTCATTCCCACGGGCCGCCTGATAAGAGCAGACCTTGTGGTGGAACCAGTATTTTAAAGGATTGTTGCGATAACGCATCAACGTAGGCGCCGCATCGCGCACAGGACGCGCCTTTTTGCCAAAGAATACAGCGCTCAAGTCATCTGCAGAAAACTCGTCCATATCTTGGACGAAATCGGAGGCTAAAGCGACATACTCTCGGCGCCCCCGATCCCAGTAGCTTAGCCTCACGTTTTCTGGGCCTAGCCGCGCAACCATCCGACGAATGACCTCAAAAGAAACCCGCTGGATGCCTGATACAGAAGTTTCCTTCTCCACGTAGATAAGAATATCGGTCACGTCGAAATAGTACATAGGTATGCTCTCACTGGCTCTGGCGCGCATAGCACAAGACAGGTAGTGCTCCGCTTTAGTGCTGTTCATTGACGAAGATTTCAGTGTTTCTCAACCCCGGAGACGATGGTAAAAAAACTTATGAGCCCAATATACTATGACCTTTCAGAACAGTTCCTCTCTTCTGGCATAAAATTCCGATATTATGGAATCGCGCGCACGGTCATGGAAGTGGGCTATGAACTTGCCTGCTCGTCAGCTGATGTGCGTTTTGTCATATTTTCCCCTGCTCATGATCGGTTTTTTGAGGTCACGCCGCGTATCGGGGCGCAATCCCCGACAGGAGCCTGTGATCCAAATATCTCCCATGAAGCCAAACCCTTGCGCTTGCGCTATAGCTTCTCTCATCCCCACCCGGTACGGGACGCGCTCTACCCCTTCTTCCGCACCATCGTAAAACGCATCTGCCTTAAGAAGTGGAACCGCGCTGTTCCTCTAGGCAGCCTGCTTGAGGTGGACTTATCGGGCCAAATTCTTGTTTCGATAGGGCGGCCAAAGATGATGGGTGATTATCTGGTAGCAATGGATCGCCAGAATATACGCCCACGGTTTTTCCCGCTGGTCCACGACATGATCCCCCTGCACGAGTTCGCGCACCCGCGACAAAGCATGTTTGCGCGCAACTTCGCGCATGATAATGGCATTGTCATCCGTCACGCCGAAAAGGTGATGACCAACTCCGTCTTCACCAAATCCGAAATCGAGAAGTTTTCCGCGTCGGGACACCTCCCTGCACTACCACCCGTGGTGCCGGTGCTTTTGCCGCATGAGCTGCGAGAAACAAACGAAGCTGTAGAAATCGACACCCCCGAGACCCCCTACCTTTTGGGGGTGGGCGTAATGACAGGTCGCAAGAACCTCGAATGTATTTTGCAGGCCATGCTTCACTTGCACGACACTGGACGCCCGGTACCCAATTTCGTGCTCGCCGGTGCCCATAGAAAACGAACTGACACATACCTCGAGCGCCCCGAGCTCGCCCCGATCAGAGACAAAGTCCAGGTCATACTCGACCCAAACCAAGCCAGCTTGCGAATGCTTTACAAGAACGCCCTGGCTTTGGTGATCCCCAGCCACATGGAAGGCTTTGGGTTGCCTCTCGGCGAGGCACTATGGTTGGGAACGCCGGGGCTTGCCGCAGACGTGCCCGCTTTGCGAGAAGTCGGAGGGGATCTCGCCGAATATTTTGATCCCACAGATCCCACTGCATTGGCCGCTTTGATCGACAAAATGCACAGCGATCCCGCCGCCCATACAGCGTTAAAAAAGAAGATACAGAGCAAACACGCTTCACTTCGCACTTGGAAAGATGTCGCAGCAGAAGTCATTGCCACGGTATCCGCGCCCTCTACTGGGGCATAAGGTCACTCATGTCCAAAGAAGATCATAGCGCCTCTGCCCAAGCAGATACGACTAAAGCTGCATTGCACAAACGCAAAGAGCGTGCGCCGCTTTTCAGCGATCAGGACAGAGACAATATCTCTTGGTTCTGGAGCAAGTATCTGAAAGAGCGCACACCTTGGCTCGGGCTGGTCATGGTAATGATCCTTATCCAAGGGTTTGCCTATCAGCAGTTTATCTCTCTTACCGAGAGTGGCCTTAGGGTAATTTTTGACGACGGAAGCGTCTCAGGCCTTATCAAGGTTTGTGGCATGGTCTTGGCAATTTTCTCCGTACGCGCAGTCATGTCCTACTGGGTGCCTCGGCTTTCGGCTTGGCTGGCCAGCAACGCGGTGTTCAAAATGCGCCGTGATCTGATCGATCACATGATGACATTGGATCTGGCGTTCTTCGAGCGGACAAAGTCGGGTGACATCATCCTGCGGCTGGTCAATCAAGCGCAAGATCTCTCCGGCTTCATCGGACAGACCACGGTAAATGCCGTCCGCGACACAGTTACCATTATTGCTGTCTCAGGCTATTTGATCTGGAAGAACCCTTTGCTCTTCATGCTGGTCATCATCGTGATGCCCACTATCACGATTGTGGTTCGACGCATCTCTCAAGGCATCAAAGGCACGCAAGCCAACGCCGAAAATGCCATGGGCAACTATATGTCGGGCATCGAAGAGATGACCAATGGCATGCGCACGGTCAAAATATCAAACCAAGAACCAGTCGAGAAAGCCCGTCTCAACAAGGCCACAGGGGAGATCAGAGACCTCACCATCCGCTTGCAAAAACTGCAGGCTATGATGAGCCCTACCGTCGATATCCTTGCCGCCATCATCTACGTTTTGATTATCGGCGTAGGCGGCTATATGGCATTGAGCCCTTCGTTTGAAATGGACGGCGCCGGTATCATCGGCTTTATGATCGGCATGGCGCTTATCTTTGATCCAGCGCGTCGCCTCACCGCATTCTTTGTCAGCATGCAGGCCAGCTTGATCATTCTTGATAGCCTGCGCTCGCTGTACCGCGAGGTACCGACCATCACCAATGCGCCCGATGCCAAAGAAGTCTTTGACCCCACAGGCGACATCGTCCTCGACAAGGTGACCTTCCAGTATTCTGAAAAACACCCGCTGTTCCGTAACGTGAACATGACCTTCAAAGGGGGGAAAGTGACGGCCATTGTGGGGGCAACGGGGTCAGGGAAAACATCCGTTCTAAGCTTGATTGCCCGCCTTTACGATGTGAGCGAAGGCGTTGTGACCATTGGGGGCACTGCGGTCAAAGACCTGCGTATCGATAAACTGCGACAGTCGTTCTCTGTCGTCGCCCAAGACATCGTTATTTTTAACAGCTCAATCTACGAAAATATTAAGTATGTACGCCCTGACGCCACTGATGAGGAGATCTGGCGCGCAGCTGAACTTGTAGGCATCGACCAACTCATGCGCGACCGAGGTGATGCTCCCTTGGGCCCCAAAGGGTCGCAGCTCTCAGGTGGACAGAAACAACGCATTGCCATCGCCCGCGCTTTCCTACGCTCCGCACCCATCCTATTGCTTGATGAAGCGACCTCAGCGCTCGACCAGCGGACTGAAGAGAGGGTCCGCGGTGCAATCCAAGAGCTTTCAAAAGATAAGACGACGATCATGGTCGCCCACCGTCTTTCCACAGTCACACATGCAGACCATATCTATGTGTTGGATGAAGGAACGGTGGTTGAAGAAGGAACCCATGCGCAGCTAATAAAGCAAGAAGGCCTCTATGCCGCTATGTTCAATGCCCAACGTAGCAGTTACGGTTGAGTTAGCTTCACCTATATCACTACTCTGAGGGAAAATATGCCACCGCTCAAAACCTCGCTCGCTCTATTGGCAGCCTTCGGCACTGTATTGGCGGCCTGCTCCGCCCCCTCAATGCCCGAAGCACCAGATGGGGCCAAATTCTATGTGGAAAACTGCGTCGCGTGCCATGGCATGTCCGCAAAAGGCGATGGACCTTTGGCCTCAACACTTGATGCCGCTCCGACGGATTTGACGCTTCTCGCCCGCGAGAACGGCGGCATGTTCCCCAGAGCGCGGGCTCTGAGCTATGTTTACGGCCACCCCGAGCAACGCGAACTTGCGCGTGATATGCCACAGTTCGGCGGGTCTATGGCACATGACACGGTGCCGGTTGAGATCAATGGCATCCTCACGCCAACGCCACGTGAATTGGCGGGATTGCTTGTCTATCTTGAAAGCATTCAACGTTAAGAGGTCTTTGACTGAAAGAGCGACGCGTCCTATGCTCTTTCAACTGCTTTGACAGACACTCTCTGGCGGTCGATATATACAAGGCAGATTTCGATCCAAGCTACATTGAGGTTTTGACCGCTTGCCGCATCTTTCTATAGACCTTGCTCGATAACGCGTAGTCGTCAACTAGCTTCCATTTTGCGCGATATGCCTCAGGCGTCAGGCCATGCACCTGACTTAGATGGCGCCGCAGAAGACTCATTTTTTCTCCGCATTCCAGGCAGGTAAGACGATGAGAGCTACCCTCTTGCTCACCCTCGCTTCCGTCATCGCATCGCTTGTCGCGACTGTTAGGCAAAAATATGATAAAACTTGTTCCTTCTCCTAGGCGACTAGATACTGAGATCTCCCCCCCCATCCACTCGACTTCGCGGCGCACAATGCTCATACCCAGTCCTGTGCCCGCACCTTGACGCGCCGTTCTTGGATTGTGCGCTTCGAACTCTTCAAAAAGCCTACTGAGTTGTTCAGCTTCAATGCCATAACCAGTATCGCTTATGCAGATGACCACACCATCACCACTGCGCCCTGGGGTGATCTCGACACGCACTTCGCCCACGGAAGTAAACTTAACAGCATTAGATAGAAGGCGATCGACGGCTTGAGTGAGGATTTGTGCATCAAATAGTAAAAGTGGATCATCTTTAAGGCTGCAGGTGAAAGTGAGACCTAACCCCTTGGTCTTAGCGGCATCTCGGTGCTTCTCTACTGTGCTGCGAACGACTTCTGTTAAGTTAAAGGTTTCCGCCGCAATCGAAGCGGTTGCGTCGTCTAACTCAGCAATTCGGACAAGATCATTGGCCATCGCACTCAGCCGAGAAAAATTCCGCTCAATTACCCCGACAAGATAGCGTGCTTTCTCATCGGTAACAAGTGTACTTAACAGACGGGTTGCTCCCCCAATAGAACTCAGCGGTGTCCTCACTTCATGATTAGCATGCGACAGAAAGCTTGCCCGAGTTGCCGCCGCTTGTTCAGCTAGGCGTTTTGCTTTTACTCGTCCGGCCTCAGCAGAGTTCAAATGAAGTTGATCGGCTGCGATGGAAGCCAATCGAGCAAGGATTTCGATATCGTTCTCATCCCAGTCCCGCGGGCAATGATCTATACAGCAAAGCGCACCAATAACGTCCCCTTGCTCAGTGCGGAACGGAACACCAAGATACCCAATGATCCCGAAATCCGCGACGGCGGGATTATGCTTGAGCTCGGGGTGCTTTCGAGCGTCTCGGACCAAGAGGGGCTTGCCGCTGTCGCGAACATACTTGCAAAAAGAGTGGCTCAGTGGCGTTGAACGCGTTTGGAAAAGCTCCCCTCTCAAGCCAGTGGCCGATTTAAAGATCTGCTGACCACCCGTGTCGTCTATAATCGTAAGAAGAGATACAGGTGCCTTCATGACCAGGGATGCTATGTTTGTAAGCTTATCAAAGCGCGCATTGCGCTCAGACAGAGATGCCCTCGACGTCATCGATTGAGTTTCACGGAAAGTTTGGGAAGCATCATAGTTTAAGGTCACAATTCCACCCTCTAGTTTACCGGTCGAGGAAAAAGAAAGCCGTCGGAACAATCAATAGAAAAATACTAACTTGCTCCAAGAAACGTAAGAATACACCCATGATAAAGGCGTATCTAATTGTATTGATTGAGTAATTTACATCTTTATGCTTTGCATATCGCATTAAGGCGATAAGGGGCCATAAATACGGCAATAAAATGGCGATGTGTTGATTATCACACAACCGACGCGACTAAACCGCGGTATTTATGATCTAGGCAGGCGGAGCATGGCGTCGGTCAGCGTCAGGCCGCTTGCGTGGCCGCGTTAAACTCAATATCTCGGCCGTTCACTCGGTCAAACTCTATAAAAAACACCGAACCCACGCCAAGCTTACTGGTGTAATCAATACGAGCACCATGTCGCTCGATGATCTGCTTGGAGATATTGAGGCCAAGCCCTGTGCCGCCAACCTTGCGGATATCTGAAGCATCCACTTGGCTAAACTTACCAAACACAGCGTCCTGGGCTCCTTGCGGTATACCAATTCCTTCGTCTTGAACTGAAATACGGACCTTGCCACCTTGTTCTTCAACGCGCACGAGTACCGTGCCGCCGTCATCCGAGAACTTGAGTGCGTTAGACAGCAAGTTGCTCATGACCTGTATCAATCGCTGGCGATCCCCAGAGATATCGCAATCTTCCTTACAAAGCGACGATTTGACTTCGATCCCCACCTTACTCGCATAACCTGCAATGGCTTCGACCGCCTCTTGCACGAGGTCATTCGCGTTAATGGTTTTGAAGTCGAGCCTCATCTCGCCCGCTTCAAGCTTTTGTAAGTCGAGGAGATCTTCGACCAAAGTTGTGAGCCGTTGGCTATTTCTGGCCGCGATGTTGAGAACAGGCTTTAGCGGATCAGGCAAAACGCCAATTTTTTCGCTTCTCAAAATTTCAAGGGAACCAACAATCGAAGTCAGAGGTGTGCGCAGCTCATGGCTTACAATGGCCAAGAACCTTGATTTGACTTCTAAAGCAGCTTTCGTGTGCTCGTTCTCCTCCTCAATCAAGCTCATATGTTTTTGCTGCCTTTGGTAGCTCAGGTAGAACTTCAAAGACATATCGGCAATGAAATAGAGAACGAAGATAATTGTCCAAAACTGCAACCAAATGGGAGAGCTCAAGGGCGGCAGGTATCGCACCACATCAAGGAATGCGATGTACAAAAAGGCGCAACCATATATCGAGAGGCGCAATACCAAGATGCCCAACATCTGGCTATTGTACATGGATGCAAAGACCGATGCGGAGAACAGAAAGAACAGGGACGTAAAATGCCCAGGCGAGGTTTCTTGATGTGCGATGCTAAGGATGAACGCAGAAATCGCCAGCGCACTTAAGATGGTGTTGATGGCAATGCGTAAAAAAATTTTCCGTCCAACAGCCCGGTCTTCACCATCCCATTTCTTAGATTGATGCCCAAGAAGGAGATCGAGCAGCTCGGTAGCAACGACAACAGCATAAAACGCAAATATTGTTAGAGCATCGAAGTAGATTGCGGCGAGAACAGCTGCTGCAAAAAAGCTGCCCTGTCGCTTCCAGACGAGTTGATTGGCAAGCGTTATATAGTCTTTGATGTTTTGCTCGCGCCCATCCGGCTTGAACCAGTCGGTACGGGGCGCATGGAATGCATTTAGGGACTTCACGCTGACCTCGGCCATATTGCTGACGCTTAGTGCTACACCGTTAATATGTTTAAATTTTGTCAGTTTCTGGCAAATGTTTGACGCCGCAGGACCTGCATGAGCGCCCCCGTAGAACCCGCTAAAAATAGACCGTCACCGACCTTTGCTTGGGGGGGCTCACATGACCGCAACGCGTCATCAGGCAACTTTAAAGCGCCCTTTTTGGGAGGACGCATAGACACCTGAAAGCTTCGGAAAAGCAATGTTGGCGTTTGGGAACTCACTCATCGGGCCGAACACCGGCGTGCGCGCCAAGACCACATCCCGTTGCTCGCGAAAATTCGCGATCAAAAGCTGTACGGGCTTTTTCAATCCTGGGTAAACACGCGCTTCCAACTCTGGTTTGTAACCGAGATAACGCCGATAGAACGCGGTATGCTCGCCGCGCACGGGCGCCAAAGCCCAGTCGATATCGTAGAACATCGCGGCAAGAAAAGGAATCCTTAAGGCGAGAAAGTGCAATGGCACACGTCTTCCTCGGACTTTTGGAGCAATCACGAACCGTGTGGGATCGAGAACCGTTTCTTCGTTCTCCACGCGATCCAAAACCTCTGGAAATACTTCTAAAGTAGGAGAAACATGAGATAATTTTGAGACCAGATGAAGCCGAAGCGCTGCCAAAACCTCGTCATTCATCAAAACGGCGACATGAACACAGTTGGCGGCCTCATCAAACGGATCTGTCATACGCCCAAACTCGTTTTTCGCAATCGATTGCTGAGCTCGGTAGCATGTGTAACGCAAACGATATATTGCTTCGAGGTCCGAACTTTCCGTCATAACCTTATAGCGGACTTGTTTTAGCGCCTCATCAATGTGCTCGTCCATCTCTCTGCCTCTGCTCTTAAATTATTATTTTGCGCGGCATACGAGAAGGTCGCTATAGCCACGATATACGGTCTTTTGGCTAATCACTTCAAAACCGGCGTTGCTCGTTGCCGATGCAAGCTCTCCTGGAGTGTGCGTCCAATAAGCGCCACTTTTTTGCGCTTCACAGATAGCTTTATTTTGTTTCGCCACCTCACGCCCTTGCCAGAAAATTCGCAGAGCACCAGCAAGTCCGTGCTTCTTTCTAAGCTCTGAAAACAGATATTTGCGCCAGTCCGCGACGTCCATGCGCCGACCAAGGTCAATGAGATAAAGGTAGCCGCCTGGTCTCAGCAAGCGATGAAGGTCATCAAGCCGCTGCACTTGCTCTGGCATCGCGTAAAGAGCATGAACGCAGACCACGAGGTCGCAGGTATCTGTGCCCTTGACGTCTTCCAGTGCGAGATTGTGAAAGTTGATATTGCCATGTGCTGACAGCTTGGTCCGCGCGGATCGGATCATCGCCGCATCAGGTTCTACAAGATGTATTTCACTATCAGGACAGGCGCGTGCTGCAATTTCTGTATAGTTGCCCGTACCGCCGCCAATGTCATAGACCCGCCGCGGCGTCTCTATTGTTGCAAGAAATGCGGCGAAATCCTGCATAAGCGCCTTATATGCGGGGTTATGCATCGAAAGAAGGTCATATGCCGATGAATAAGCGGTCCAATCGGTGGGCCCTGGCTGATCCGATCGTGAAAGTTCGCCAACATTCGGAGATGCGACGTCCGCATTGGTATTGAGCGACATACTGTGAAGTCTCCGAAGCTGCCCTGGAGCGTCTTTTTAAAAGGCTCCTTACTAACAACACCTTATGCGATGAAGCTGACACTTCAAGGTTTACTTAGAAATGCCCATATTTGTGGTAAAGTGTTCCAATTTTGCGCCTGCTGTTTGATCATAGCCAACGTGCCCTTGCCCGCACTGAGCTAAAAGAATCGTCGATTGGTCGAGCGTCTGCAACAGAAGCAGTCTTCTAAAATGTTTAAGCATGGCCACCCCTCTACATAGAGACACTAGGTCCTCCCCAGCCGACAAGTGGAAATGTGACGCTACAGGGGCAAAAGTGCCTGATTTTAGAGGAATATTTCACAAGCTCGCCTACATGCGAACCCAATTCTGGATGACAACGGGATCAAATCGTAATGCTTCGGCAAACTTGGAGTTGTGATGAGAGTATCCGTTGTTTGTGGCGATCCGACCGTGACAATAGAAAGCAACAATGACCTGTTCGCATTGGACCTAGTCGCACATTTTTTAGGCATCGCGACACATCACAATGACAACATAGGTCCTGCTGCAAAGGAAACGCTCTTGGCGCCACAGCAAAACTACGTGATGGCCGCTATGCCGCTCTTCTTAGGGCTCGAGTAACCGCTAGCAATCCTCGTGACACGATCATCTGCTAACACAATGCCTAATGAGGTGTGATAGATCGCTTCCTTTGCTTCTGCCCCTATCCATCCACTAGCGTCTCGCCCCCTGCGAGCACGCCTGTCCCACACCACCCATCACCTTCACGTTCGAATGGCTTATGCTTTCCAGCGAAATTCTATATGCTGCTTTAAACCTGTGGGAGGGGGAAGATGGCCGAATATTGTTTGAGCGACTTTGTCGATGGATATAACCGACTGAATAAACGTCGATTTTCTGATTTATCATATAAAGATATACAAGAGCTAATGACGGAGTATGGGGCCATCGATCCGATGATTTCCCAAACCATTCATGACGCCTACATTGCGGGGGCGGCGGGTCGCAACATCAAAATCCCGAGTGATGTTACTGATTGAGCTCCTCAAAAGCGTGGAACCGAATTTCCGGCAAAGACCGAGCTACCGTCAGACCGCCTTTAGAGGTTACGTCCGGCTCTAGCCAGTGACGCTGTCAAAGTCGTTCAGTTTTTGATCCGTGATTACAACACCTCTGCGTTGGACAGGGCCAGCCTTGAGGCATCCGGACGGCGGACCATGCGGTATAAAGCCTTCACACCTTCTATACAGGCGGGCCCATTAGGTGAGGCCCGCCTGCTTCTGATGTATTTACAGACTTACATCATGCTAGTTAAAATGCCAAAATCTTGCGCACAGACCAACTTAAAGCCTTGATACCATGCGTCTTTTGGCGGTGGACGACCTAGCCATGAACGCCCCAACCGAAACCTCTAAGGTGCAACGATCGGGGCCCTGGACCACTTTGCCTTCAGCATGAAGTGTCACATACAAACAACGCGCGCTCTGTCCTTACGCAAATGAGGTGGCGCTATCTGTATCATACAGACATTTACCCGTACCTGATCTCTGCATCCCTCACTCCCTACCAAGGTCTAATATGAAGCAATTAACGCCCACTCTATGTTTTATGTTTTCGACTTCTGCAGCATTTTGTGGTGAGGTGGTGCTTGGCGTCGGCGTAGATGATGTACTCAAGCATACTGAAACCTCTGCAACTGCCATTGTCGCAGAGTATCACTCCGCGCCCTTCTTCGAGGGGCGCTATGCCGATTACTCTTTTGCTGTCGCGGCCCAAGTCGACCACGATGGCGATATATTCATAGGCACGGGCTTGTCTGCTCAATGGCACTTCAAGGATAGCCCGTGGTTCATTGAAGGTAGCTTTATGCCCGGGCTATACACCAAAGGCTCCGATGGGACGCCCCTCAATGGAAACATGCAGTTCCGGACGCTAATCGGATTGGGGTACGAACTGGATGATACCAGCCGCGTATCACTCGCATTGGATCACAAATCCAACGCCCGCCTCAAAAGTCCGAACCCCGGTTCAGAAACTTTAGCGATCCGCTATCACCATAGTTTTTAGGCGAGTGGCATTCTTATTGCACGACCTGAGATGGGTCCCGTCCTAGGAGAGGTGTAACTCCTGGTCGTGCCTTTGGTATCGTTCGCGCCCTTCATGAAGCGCCGGAGGACGGCATCAAGACGCGGGCGGGTTCGTTACTACAGACCTAAAAGGCGGCCAGGTCAAAGGCTAAAGTCATCCCAAGGCAAAGGGTTAGCGCCTCGTTTCTCAAAATGCTCAGAGCGATGCTCTGTGGCTCTTGAGGGCCGCAGTAGTTCATCGCGGACCTGCGCCCAAAAACAATGCCAGCGCCAGCCCAAGACAAGCCACTAGAGACAGCGTCACAAAATAAAATCCCAAAGAAGCAATCATGACCACGCCTATCGTCCCGTGCCCCCAAGGACACCGGCGTACCTATGCGCGGCCAAAGGGTCGAACAACACCCCCAAAAGAACGTCATGCCCGTGGGCCGGCGGGGAGCCGCCAAAAAGCGACCGGTGGGTCCATTCTCTGGTGTCTTCGCCAGATCACAAAACTCTGCGGGTGTGTTTGGCCACATGCCACGCGCTGCGGTCTCACTGAAATGAGATTAAGGCATCCCATCGAGGGTTATGATCATCCAGATGACGTAATCCCCCCCAACTGCCCCACTTGGTCGGCGCATAGACATCAGTATAAGCAGCAAACAGGCCCCCGCCCAAATCACCCCATGCCCTCAACAACAATTTGTAGATACGACCCATCTCAGGCGAGTAGTTGAAATGCTGCATAAAGGCGGTCAATTCAGCATTATCTACCTGCGGTCCAATGCCGACAATATGAGTACCCCCCTCATAAACGATAAGATCAAGACCGTGGGTGCGGGCAACCTCTGCATGGTACGGCCAAATACGTTCCGTCAGATCAAAGAGCGCTCCAGATGTGCCGCTTAGCGACCCGTCCATCAGATCCCGAGCGGCCAGTGTACTTGCGCGGTCATAGCGGTGCTCGACTATGTATTTATCTGCCGCTTCGCCGCGGAGCCCGGCGGCGTCGGCTTCAACCTTTGCCTGCTCCAAGCTCTCACTGAGCCAAGTTTGCACTAAAGATTCATACTCAGCCATGCCCAAAACCCCGCCCAAGTAGCCTGTCACGGCATAGGCGTCGAATGCTTCCGCCGGGATCGGAGCGCCAGGGTTCTCTGCCTGCCAAAGCGGCGCATTCAAGATATCCTGCTCCAAGCCGATCCACCCCGTTTGGGTTGAAATCACATTAACGAGCCGCTCCGCTGCCTCATTTGCAAATACCTCGGACCAGATTTGAGCCACTTGAGTGGCACGTAGTGCGTAATATTGCACCCAAGCGTCTTTCTGACCCCACCGCGCTAAGGCTTGCTCATCAGCCCATCGGGCTTGGGAAAACTGCCAGTTCCAAACCTCATTGGAAAACTCGACATAAGCCTTGAGATTGGGATCAAGATTATCTTTTACATATTCGGCAAAGGCACGCACAAAAGCATCGTCAGCCAAATGCGGGACATTAAACCAAGGGTCAATTGACAGCTCATTGGCCAAAGCGACCTGAATTTCGACCGGAACACCCTTCTGGGCATAGGTGAAATCATCCGGCTTTGGGCGTGCGTGCCACTCAGATAGCGTCGCGTGGTTCGTTTCCATCCAATCCATAAACCGCAGCCCCTTGAAATCGCGAATGCGATCTATCCAATAGGGGTTAAAGCGGCTGCCAGCTGCATATGCAGCAAGGTGTTCTTCCTTAATCACCGTAATGTTGCGTACCGGGTCAGCTGGATCGGTCTGCTGTATGCGAATATCCACCAGTCCGGGGCCGGGTTCATAGTCGAATGTGATGACCCCCTTTCCATAGTGAACGCGCTCGGCGCGACCCCTGACCTCGATGATGCCCGCTCCATCAAACGCCAAACGATACCTACCGCGAAGGGATTTGGCCCCTGCGGGCATGTCCGTCAGGATGACGGTGCCAATGCCGCCCAACTCGGAAGGCACCCAAAGAGGCCAGCCATCGCCATCAAGCACACCCTTTCCGAGGAGTTCTTCGTACTCCATTCCACCAAATTGGCCTGGCAAGTGACCCAGCCAAGGACGCGCTGTTTTCATAACGTCGAGAAAGGGTTGTTGGGCACTCCAATCGGCAACCGATGCCAGACCAATACCCATTTTGAAGGTGTCCTGGGCGACGGCTTCATCTTCACTTGCAGCCAGAAGGACGCGCGGGACTTGAGGCGCGCTCCGTAGCAGCGGCTTGGTCTCCGAGGATTGCAAAACAACCGCATGCTGAGTGACAGACGGGAGAGGAGCTGCTGCGCCGAACAGACCATTGATCCCTGTCAGAACGACCGAAAGCGCTACCAAAATGCTCATCGAAAACTCCCTGCCCTATGATCTGCTTTACCAAACAGTTGATGAACAAGCATGATTTATTTCACGGGCGCTAAGCACTCATGTCCGTGGTGTGAACTGGACCCCATTTCAACTCCCGATAACTGCGGCACCTTATAAGCATTAAGAAGGATTGATGGACGCCGATTATCCCCTCTAGGAGGGGGAGAGAGCAAAATTGAACGCCCACTCACAGACCCATGTGCCGGCGAGGCAGGCTTGAGGTTAGCCGATGATGCCGAGCCGCGTCTTCAGCCGCGCCACTTTACGCGGATTATTTTCAGCAGTGCTGAGCCACGCTTCGCACCCTGCTAGGACATCTTGGCAGAAGCTGCCCATAGCCAACTGAAGCACCCCGCCCTTATGGATACAATGGTCTTCTGGCTTTGATGTAAAATTATAGCGGTTGAGAATGTAGCCACGGTCATCCGGCAAAGCAGCTCGAGCGTCAACATCTTGATAGAGCACAGCGCATTTTAGCGCATAGCACTCAGACCCCGAAAGAAACCTACGCGTCCCCGACAGGAGGCTCGTGCGGTACTTCTTACCAATCCATTGATCAAACCACTTGGCATAACTTTGTCGCGCCTCGAGTTCGGGGCTTTCAACCGCTCCAGCCATCTCCGGAAGAGTAAGGGCAAGGCACACAGCAGCCGGCCAAATCTTGGCGTCTATACACTGCTGAAGAGAAGCGAGGTATACTCGCACAAGGCCTCCTTACCGGGAATGCTTCTGCCCACATCTTGGGCAAATTAGCGTGGCATCCACCCAGCTTTCGCCATCCGCCTGATAAAAGCCATGCCCCAAAATCCAGCAAAGGGGCCTCAACAGCCAGGTCTTTGCCCCCCGAGTTCGATCAGTTTCTTTCCAAGTTAGCCGGGCCACCTTCTTCCCCAAAGCTAGGCAATTGTTAAAAAAGAGTAATAGAAAGCATAATATAGGATACTTACCCACAACCAGCTTTAAAAGCCACCTTCGCGAGAACAGCCGGCTCCTCGACGTCAGAACGCCCCCTCCTTCGCGCCCTTATTCGATGAGAACATCCGCCTTATCTGCAAGCGCCCGTATTACGAGTGCTGCATCGGACATAATACAGCCAGTCAAACGCGGAGCGCAGGAGATGTCCCCTATCTTCATATCCTCCAGAGAGCCCAGCACCTCTGATAGCACTTCTGGATCCAACGGATCCTCCCCAAGTGTCATCTCTCTATGCTTTGGCACTCTATCGTTCCTAGATTCTTCGAAATGATCAGAGCGGGCTGAGAAGAACATGACGAAGCGTTTTTCTAACAAACTGCAAGCCTATGCCCGCACGCGCCCAACTCCGGCGTTCAGTTGCCCCTTGGCTCCTGAAAAAATAAACTTGTATATTAGGCTCATGTAAAAAATGAGCACTCCTAACAACTACCTAAAGAAATGAACAAATGAAGTATATTGCTCTCGCAGCCATACTCCTACTTTCAGCCTGCACTTCCTACAAAAAAGGAGAAATTCCAATGATGTATGATCCCGAGACTGATGAGATGCGGCCTTGCGGCCACATCGGTATGCTTGGTGATTGCAAACACTACATGTGATGCCAGAAGTATCAGGTCAGATGGGTCGACCTTCGAACTGACCGTTTCCGGTACACACAATAATGTTGCCATTTTTCAAGGCCTGGACGAAGGCGCCCTGCACTTGGATGTACTTGCTAACTAAAATTGTTCGAACCACGGGAACCCCTCCAAGGTAAAAGAGTTCAACTCATAGCCCCTAGTCTGATCTCAGTAAAGTCATCCGATTGGACAAGGAGGGACGTTCTTTGAAACTCAGCCTCAAAAACTTAGAGGCGGCCTTCAACGACACTCCTCGCCAACATCATCTAGCAAGTTCTATCGATCAGACTGCCTCAGCCCTTTGCCCCCTGCCCGCGCGCATAGACATCCTCATAACGAATGATGTCATCCTCACCTAAGTAGCTGCCGGTTTGCACTTCGATCAAAACCATCGGCACCTTACCGGGGTTTTCCATGCGATGCTTGGCGCCCAACGGGATGTAAACAGATTGGTTTTCGCTTACGAGCTTAACCTCATCTCCAATGGTCACCTTGGCGGTACCCTCCACCACGATCCAATGCTCTGAGCGATGATGGTGGCTTTGCAGGCTTAGAGCGGCACCTGGGTGAACCGAGATCTTTTTAACCTGGAAACGCCCGCCCACCACGAGGCTCTGAAACCAGCCCCACGGCCGGTAGTCCCGCGGCAGTGTTTCAGCCTGAGTTGCCCCCTTAGCCTTCAATGCTGCCACCGCTTTCTTAACATCCTGAGCGCGGTCTTTATGCGCCACGAGAACCGCATCAGGCATCGCCACCGCAATAATGTCCTTCAGCCCAATACCAACGAGCTGTTGTTGGGGATCCTCCGCTCGTAGCAATGTATCATGACAATCAATCGCCGTCGCCGACTGCGATGCCACCACCCCCGTCTCATCTGGACCAGCCTCACGCCAAACGGCATCCCAGCCCCCCAAATCAGACCAAGCGCCGCTGTAGGGAACCACGGTCAGGTTCTCAGCTCTTTCCATAATCGCATAGTCAATTGAATCCTCGTCGACTTGCGCCCAAGCCTCTGGACCCAGTCGCGTGAAGCCAAGATCCTGCTCAGACTGTTCCACTGAGAGACGCACCTGCGCCAACATTTCAGGGGCGTGCGCCTCGAAAGCGGCAATGATCGCTTTGACAGAAAATAGGAAAATGCCAGCATTCCATAGGTGCTGACCTCCCCTCAACATGGCTTCCGCCGTGGCGAGATCCGGCTTTTCGACAAAGCCTTTGAGAGGCTGCGGCACAGCCTCGAAATCCACGCTCGGCTGGCTCATCTCAAGCCAGCCATAGCCGGTTTCTGCGCGGTCAGGACGGATACCAAATGTGACAAGCTGACCGTCCTGCGCCGCAGAGGTCGCGGCCTGTACTGCCGCCCGGAAGGCAGCCGCGTCAGGGATCACATGATCCGACGGCGCAACCAACATCAAAGCCTCAGGGGCTCGGCTCTCTAGGCTTAAAGCCGCAGCCAAGATTGCTGGTGCCGTATTGCGCCCCTCAGGCTCGATCAGAATACCCGCAGGGGCAATCTCAACTGCCGCCAGCTGTTCGGTTACAACGAAACGAAAGTCAGCTCCCGTCAGGATGACGGGGGGTGCAAACCCCTCTCCGCTCAACCGCTGCGCCGACGCTTGGAACAGGCTACTCTCACCCATCAGCTTTGCGAACTGCTTTGGATAACTCTTGCGCGATAGTGGCCAAAGCCGCGTTCCTGAGCCGCCAGCCAAGAGGATCGGGTGAACAACATGAGGCATAGAAATATCCTTGCGGGTCAAAAAATGGACGGCATTTTTGTTAGCTCTCACCGACCATAGTTCT
This sequence comes from Sulfitobacter sp. OXR-159, assembly GCF_034377145.1. Classification (NCBI taxonomy): domain Bacteria; kingdom Pseudomonadati; phylum Pseudomonadota; class Alphaproteobacteria; order Rhodobacterales; family Roseobacteraceae; genus Sulfitobacter; species Sulfitobacter sp. OXR-159. Next base: position 25,305 of record NZ_CP139709.1, on the reverse strand, counting down.
GGCATCGTCACACTTCCAGTGCGATCCCTCGAAGATATTTTCGAGGGGCTTCACGATCAACGGACTTGGGTCATGCAGTGTGCTGCCTTATGATATCGTTATGTGCAATACTCTGCATGAAAGTGGCTTTATTATGCCGTCGCCCCTGAATATTCGTGACATTGGTCAGGATCGCAAAGCTGCCCTCGAATTGGAATCGAAACTCACAGGCAATTCTATTGCTGAGATTGTTCGTGACTGGATCGACGCCGGCATCACAAGATCCCGAGCTGAACGCGAGCGCGCCGCTTGGATGGCATCAGCTAAAGAGAGCATTGCCGATGAAGCCCGTCATCTGGAACGGAACGGGCCCAGCTTGGCTCGGTTCAGGCAGATTTAAGCAAAAGAAATATGATACAAGGAAACATTCACCGTATGCGCGATGGCAACGAAATCGTGTGTCGTGTTCAGACGGACCTCGGCATTGAGACCCCTACATTCTCTGTGCTCCGGCCTTCCCTCGCTCCGAATGAGGGGCACTAACTCCAAAACTGCATGCTCCCACTCATCTGGACGGCGTCCCGCACATCATAATCATGTCGCAATTGGTTGCCATTCTAGGCGCACAAATCGGCTCTGTCATTGGTGATGCGTCGGTTTGGCGCTACGAGATCGTTGCTGCCATTGATCTCTTGGCTTCTGGGTTTTAGCGAATAGCAGCAGAACCTCCAGCTCTCAGTCCGACGCATCTTATCCAAAAGAAACCTATCAACATTTACCGACAGGGGCTGGATCCCAAGGGCCGGCCTTGGTCATGGACGCAGGAAGACGGGCTCCTCCCCCTCCGACCGCGGCGATCGTTCGATTGTCGCTGGATCAATCTCGCACATCGTCAGCTGTGCATTCACCTTGCGTGCGGCCATTCCAGCCCGGAACCACTTCGACGCTGCATCAATGTTCATGCGCGCGCGCCTTTGGCCCTTTTTGGGCTTCGAAGCCTCCATCACGGCGGCGACCATCTCATCGATGCGGTAGAGCCCGCCAGAGACCGGCAGTGGCATCTTGCGCTGCTGAAGGGCCTGACGCTTGACCTCCAGCTTTTCCGCCACGTCGGCCAAACTTACCAGATCAGGGCGAACCTCGCGCAGGATAGTGCCTTGCGGCAGCGCCTTGATCAGTGCCCGCGCAGCATCAAGAATCACGACCTCTGCGTCGTTCCCTTCAACCTCCAGCTCCACGCCGATCAGGCCAGGTTGGCCCGTGCCCACAAGGGCATCTTCAAAGCCGGCCTCGAAGACGGCGTCGGACAGGGCAAATGCCTCGTGCTCTCCTTCGGGGAGCGCGAAGACCAGTTCGAATTCGAATTCTTCAGCCATCGGCTTTCCCTTCGTCTTTCTTCTCAAGCCTCACGCAGGACAGGGCCTTCTGCCTAACCTTCTTCGCGTGCTGCTGCGGGTTTTTGGGTGTGGACCACAACGACATGTTGCAGAATGTACCGCAGCGGCACTCCTTATCGTTGGCAGGGCAGCGGAGAATCCCCCAAACGTGCCCTCTGCCTTCAATCAGATCCCATCCGAGAGCTTCCAGCTCTTGGACGACAGCTTCAATTTCTTTCGACGTGTGCTTCTTCCTTGGCACTGAAGATATTCCACCCTATTAAATTGTCAACCGACAAGTTATCGGGTCGACGAAAACACCACTCCAGATCGCAGCCGGGCTCCAGCACGTTCCACAGCCGGTTAACAAGCAAAGAATTGACGCAATCATCGATTACGCAAAGGGATACCGGACGGAAGTTCCAGACAACAATGCCCATCGGACCGTCAAAATGCTGGGGCATGAACTATGACCAGTTCGGGTAAGCTGCTCTGCAGCGTTGGTCCTGCGGGTGAATGTCCGGAGAGGGCCGCGATTACCTGCACCGCCTTTCTGCACCTACGAGATCCTGCGCGACGGTATGTGCCAATATGGGCTTAAGGAGGACTAAAATTGGCCTGATCATACAAGAAGGGACAAACTAAACCACGAGGGCAATGGCGCTCTCACGAATTCATCACGCATCCTCATCTAGGGGGCCGCCATGAAGGGCAAGTATCTCGCCTTCAAGATCAGGCTCCATATCCATGTCGGCCATGCACTTATTTAGCCAAACAGTGTCGCGGATGCGTGTGATTGCTTTATCGTAGGCTTTGCGCGCGGTGTCGCCGTAGGCGCCTTCGGCGATATCCCACGCTTCGCCAGGGATCGGCCCCCAACGCGCGATCATCATCGACAAATCGAGAATGTCACGGTTGAGAACCGCCTTGTCTGCCCAGCGATCAGCATTCGCGAGCAGTTTCTCCGCATACATACAGCTCCGCGTCAAGACAGGGACGCCCAAGCGATCATCCATTTCACCGGCAAGCTGGATCCGTGCCTCGCGGACGATCTCAAATTTGATTGATACATCCGCCGCGTCGATCAGAGTGCGGATGCCGTATTGATCAACTCTAACATCACGCAATGTTTGTAATTCTGCATCTGGGAGCAGGAGGCCGGTTATGTCAGACGTACCCCAGAGAGCTTGGCGCAGCTTGCGATATCCCTCCTTAGAAGCGCAGAGGAAATCGATGTCCACGCTCTCACGATACTCACCAAGGTTGAGGACAATCGCCGTGCCACCGCCGAAATAACATTCGGCATCGAGTAGCAAATCGCCATCGAGGCACCGGAGAGCGTTAAGGATATCGTTATGGTGTTTACGCTGGAACAAGTCCGCACCCTGCGGCTTAGCGCTCAAGCGGCCAAAAAGTGCCCGTTGCCGTACTCAGCAACAAGGCGATCCAGAAGCTTCTGTTCGCGTGGTATGATTGCATCTTGATCGACAAAACGCCAGTTGCGCTCATAGAGCGCCAGCGCAGTTTCGCCGTCCACAACTGCGTCAGCGGGGCGATTCCAGCATAGTTGGCGGAGCTGCGGGTATGTGCTCAATCTGACGTTCATAGCATCCTCGAGTGGTTCACGATCACCCATACTCACTAAATATAGGTAACTTTACGGGAGTTGCAAAGTTTCTCCGAGCGTAAGGTCCACGACGACCAGCGGATGTAGCCGCTGAGGTTCTTAGTCACCGGTCCGCCCAAGGGCTTCATGAACCTCTTGTAGTGTACATGGAGCGAGTTCACATTCTGGATGTGGTAGCAGCCTGAGGCCACGCGCGTGCCTGGCTTGCTGCCGACCACGAAGTGCTCGAAGCATATCGCGCAGCGCGACCATCCCTACTATACTTTTGTACCACCACAGCGCGCAACGCGAGACTGATGGAAAAAACCGCCCCCGGTCATAGCTCTGGCATTCCCGCCCATCCGCACGATCCAAAATCATCGGCGCAAACTCCAGAACAGGTCAAACAAGCTCGCCACATTCAGCAGCGGCCTTGGATGGCTGATTTTACCCAAGACAGGCGCTCAGAATAAGGCCCAACCTCCGGCTTTCCTTCCCAGAGGGGCGCAGGGCGTATAGCAGGCACCAGCGCAAACGGATCGCGACAGTGACGAGCTATGAAACACTGTATATTCCCACCGGATCCCGCAGCGACATGCTCCCACGCCGCCTCACTGCAGAAAACACTACCGCCAAACTTTGCGTAAGACTTCTCTAAGCGTGCAACCACTGAGGAGCCGACATCCTCAAAAACCAACAGCTGCGGGGTATAGCCTGAGCCGTAGCTTTCAGATGCCGCGAGCAGAGTATCCTCCCACCTCCAACTCTTGATAAACGCTTCCGTCACAGAGCCCCTAAACTGATAAGCATAAGGCCCCCGCAAACCCGACAGCATAGGCTCATCTTGCTCTCTTCTTGGAAGAGGCGCCGCGACTGGCAAAGCGTCACATCCCAGTGCGATCATCGCAATGGTCGCCTGCAGCCTTTGCATCTCGCTCAGCATCTGCTCCTTGAAATGTATAGGTGAGAGTACCCCATCCCTACCTGCGCTCGACCACGGGTTCAGTGCGGCTACTTGGGATTTAAACTCCCGCACGGCATGCAAGCAAAAGAGGAGCTCATCATAGCTTTCGATCTCGCCGCGCGCTTCTGCCACTAAAGCGCGCCAGTCCACCCCGGCTAGAGGTTTTGAAAACCAGTTTGGTGGGATATCCCTAAGAGCTTGCTCAGGGCGCGCATGTTCGGGCAGATGCTGCAGCCGTTCTGGCGCTAAGAACTCCGCTTCCATCACAGCAATCAGATGTATCAATGTGTGCTTGGCCTTATCACGCATTGCTTTCACATCTGCTGTCTCAGCACCGCGGGGAGCGTTAAAACTGTCCATACCCGGCTTCCTCTGCTCGTTTTGGCATCACAATAGGCGCAGGCTTAAGACGAACTGACTATGATAATTTTAATCGAAATAAGTGCCCGCAACCCGTTGCGCTATCCATTTTGCGACTAATGGGCTGCGAGGGTTCATTTTATCCGTCGGGCCAATGGCGAAACCATCCGGGCGAGAATCTGCGCCCGCCGCGGGAAGTTCGAACTTCCCACCAGCTTGCCCCTCATGGCGGAAGATCAAGACAAAATCCTGTCGGAGAACAAAAGCTTGCCTACCTCTCAGTCGGCAAGCAGGCAGGACGATTCTGCCAGTCATTCCGGACTTTGACTGAAGGGCACCTCTAAAAATTGCCCCAACCCCGGTGCTGCGTTATCTTTGATGGGACGAACCGGCACAAGGGAGACGGCAATGACGCAGATGGGTTTCTTTGATCTTTCCGACCGCTATGCGAGCCTTGACGCGAAGAAGGACCCATTGGTTGAGATCGATGCGGTCGTGCCGTGGGAGGAGTTTCGTTCTATTTTGGATGAGGTTTGGCGCAAGCCTGATGCGGAGCGCAAGTCGCGCGCAGGCCGCAAGCCGATGGACACTGTGCTGATGTTCAAGACGCTGGTGCTGAGCGCACTCTACAACCTGTCGGACGATCAGATCGAATATCAGGTCCGTGACCGGCTGTCCTTTATGAGGTTTCTGGGACTTAGCCTTGCGGACCAGGTGCCGGATGCAAAGACGGTGTGGCTGTATCGCGATGCGCTGGCGCAGGCGGGCAAGGTGGAAGAGCTGTTTCGTCAATTTGACGGGTATTTGGCGCGGCAGGGGTATATCGCTCGGGGTGGGCAAATTCTTGATGCCTCTATTGTGGCGGTGCCGCGCAATCACAACACGCGCGACGAGAACGCGTCAATCAAGAAGGGCGAGAACCCCGAGCATTGGGAAAACAAGCCCGCCAAGCGCAGCCAGAAGGACGTGGACGCGCGCTGGACGAAAAAGCACGGCAAGAGCCATTACGGCTACAAGAACCATGTGAACGTCGACCGAAAGCACAAGCTGGTCCGGCGCTATCACGTCAGCGATGCCGCGCTGCATGACAGTCAAGCGGTGGATCACCTGCTGATGCGAGGCAATACCGGCTCCGGTGTGTGGGCGGATGCGGCCTATCGGTCCGAGGAGACGGAGGCGAAATTGCGCGCGCGGAAGCTGAAAAGTCACATCCACCGTAAGGGGAAACGCGGCAAACCTCTCACAGATCAGGCCAAGGGCAGCAATCGGACCAAATCCACCGTTCGGGTCCGGGTGGAACATGTATTCGGCGCACAGACCAACGACATGGGTGGCACCCTTGTGCGTAGCATTGGTCTGGTGCGAGCCAAGGCTAGGATCGGGATGAAGAACCTCGCATATAACATGCGACGCCTCGTTCAACTGCGCCGCATCAACCCGTGTCCGGCGTGAATACCGGGCGATCCAAGAACCGATCACGCGTCAAAGCATGACAAACAAGGCTTGAAGGCCGCAATACAGCGGTTGCGAGGCTCTGCCAATTGCCAGACGAAAGCCACGATCCTGCTTCAGGCCGCCCGCGCCGCCAAACTACCAAAAATTGTTCAATAATCGAGGTGCCCTGAAGACGAACCATCCCATCGTTGGGTGTGCAGAACAATGTAAGACTGATGATGCTGACTATTACTCCACTTCCAATTCAATTGCTCTCAGCAGCACTGCCTCGTACAGTTAAGCCATGTTAAAATTTCTTTTTAGAGCGCTGTTCAAACCGTCCTCCCGGCATAAGGTCAAGTCAAACACTCACCCCGTTAAAGAGACATCTGCTTATAAGTCAGTTCAAAGCACCTCTGCTTCTTCTGAGCAGACAAAAGCGCCGCAGCCTAATACGCCCACAAGGCGCGAAGTATTCGATGCAGCGACCGCTCACTCGGTCACGCTACCGCGCGTGCTGGAAGGGCCTGCTTACATTACAGACGGTGACACAATTACCATTCAAAAGACCCAGGTACGCCTTTTCGGAATAGACGCACCTGAACTACATCACCCATACGGCAAAAAGGCTAAGTGGGCGATGGTTCGTCTGTGTAAGGGGCATAGTATACGCGCCGAAGTCACTGATGAAGATGATTATGGCCGCACAGTCGCAAAGTGCTTCCTTCCTGATGGTCGTGACCTATCCGAGGAAATGGTTAAGCTCGGGCTCGCTATCGACTGGCCGAAGTTCTCAGGTGGCAAATATAGCCACCATGAGATCGCAGGCATTCGCAAGAAACTGTGGCTTGCCGATGCACGCCAGAAAGGCCGCATGGATGTTTGGAAGAAGTTTGACGCTCAAAAAATTAGTCAAAGCAAGAAGGGGGAATGAAGGGCCCAGCTCCTAACGACAAATGTTGAAACCGGAGCTCACTTTTGCGCTGCTTTTGCTCTATCAATAACCTGTACCTTGCCTGGTATCCCAAAAACGCAGGACTTCGATTTGGGTCGGTCCCACGCGGTAAATGAGCGTGAACGGTGTTCGAGAGATCGACAGTTCGCGCACGCCATCCCGCGCATCGCTTGGGCGACCGGCATAAGGATTGGCCGCCAGTGCCTTCTGGATAGCTCTCAAGTGGGTGCGTGCCTTGGCGATACCTTCAGGAAAGACGGAACGGTAGTAGTAGCGGAACCATTGGATGTCTTGCGCCGTATCTCCGAGGAAGACGATCTTCATGCGCGGTTGGGTGCAATGTCCGCTTTCGGAGCGGAGACCTCATTCTCAGTGTCCCAGGAATCAATCCAGTCGTTCATCGCCTCGGCCGAAATGAACCTACCTTGGTCGGCCTGTTCGAGAGCGCCCTCAATGGCTGCGCGCTTTGCAGCCTTGTTTTCCAGCATCACGCGAATGGCGCGCACCGCAAGCTGGGTGGGGGGGGTCGATCTTCGATCTCCGCCTCTCGCTCCAACGCTTGCCTTAACGTATCGTCAAGGCGAATTGAGTAAGGTGAGGTGCCCAAGGGTAAGTCCTTTTGTTGGCGTTGCAATACAATGTATTACAACCTCAACAATACAACGAAAGACGCACTTGAAGATTTCTTCGACCCGTAAAGCCACGAAATCGTCAAAACCCGGTAAGCAAACAGCGAATGTATCAACGTTCGCCATTAAGGCTGGAATGAAGGGCCGGCCCCTTACTGCCGTCTGGCGAAGTCACCCCTACATGAGCCACAAAGATCAGTCGTTCGGCATATCGCAACCGGATCGGTCCGAGCCCCCAGAATTACCTTCCACTAACACATTGAAAGTAATACGTTTGTTGTCGCGCAACCAAAAACTTCTGAACTCGACAACAAAATGAACAATTTCAAAGACCTAGACGAACGCACTGTGCGTGAGAGGATCAACCAGTCGCAAAACTGGGAGGCTTGGATAGACGCCGAGGATGCGCGGCGGCACAGCTATATGGGCGGTATGAACTGGGAGACCCGGAACGGCAAAGCCTATCTCTATCGTCGCATTGGTAAGATAGGAAAGTCATTGGGGCCACGCACACCCGAGACAGAAGCCGTCTTAGCAGCGTTTAATGAGGGCAAGCAGCGGATTGAACAAAGGCTTGCCCGCCTCGGTGACCAAATGAACACTCAGGCGGCCATTTTACGCGGCCTACGGCACACACGTCTGCCAGAGACAGCGGCGCGGGTGTTGCGCGAAATGCGTATTCACGGTCGCAACCACGGCGCACGTGTGGTTGGCACCAATGCGCTCTATGCCTACGAGGCTCTCGCCGGTGTGTTATTTGAAGAGGGAATGACCGCGACCGGAGACATCGACATCTTGCTCGATGACCGCAATCGAATGCGATTGATTGCTGACACAAAAGAGGCACTGGGGATCACCCGCCTTATTCAGGAAAAAGTCGACAAGACGTTCCGGCCCCATGGCCCCAATGGTTACAGACTTACAAATGACAGCGGTTACATGGTGGAGTTCATTAGGCCGCTGCCAAGGCCGTTCAACCGACAGATGCCAGGTGCGGCGCCGCTTGAGAGTGACGACATCACAGCGGTGCCGCTGGACGGGCTACAGTGGCTTGTGAACGCCCCGGAGGTCGACACCATCGTGATTGACGCAAGGGGCTTTCCAGCGCCTCTCATATGCCCTGACCCACGGCACTTTGCCGCACACAAGCTCTGGGTCGCGTCACTACCCGACCGCGAGGCCGGAAAGGCGCTACGAGATCGGTTGCAGGCCTTGGCGGTGATAGATCTGATGTTGCAGAAGTTGCCGCAGTTTCCGCTTGATGACGCGTTCATAGCAAACCTGCCTGCGGCAATTGGCGCACTTCTTCTTGATGAACTGAAAAGCCGTGATACCCCTCCGAAAAAAGGAACGCCGGACTGGTAAGTAAAGCAACCTAAAACAGTTCTCGGGCGGCGTGGCCGCAAGAGACCGCAGTCCGCCTTTTCTGAAACGCGTTGCGGCCAAATCACCCATTGCGTAACGTAATGTTGTGCAAAAAGGTGACCGGACCAATGATTGAGAAGATTGCAGATTTCTACTCTCAGAGGCTTCGGATCGATCTTGCGCCTGCCAGCATTCTAGCTGATCTCAGCCCTCAGAATGAAACCTACCGCTTTGCGGCAGAAAGAGACGGTTTCGTGGTCTGTGTTGCGCAAGGGGAACCTCAGGAAAGCGTGTACATCTCACTTGCAGAACAAATCTTCGACCACCTCTCTGAAGCACAAGAGTTAGTTGAAATCTTACGCTCCGCCCACCCCACAGCTGCATTCTTTGACTTCGTCACCTACCCTGCTGGAGGTGAACCCCTCCAGCACCATAACCCTTAAAGAGGTTAAAGATTTAGCTTTTCTTGCATTCTAAACTTATGGAGGCCTCTCCTATCAAGGGGCTTTCGCTGAATTGCTCAACCGTCAGGCGCCAGGCTGCGAACGTCTATCCCACGCCCCTGGTAGATAGCACGCCCAAATGAGAATTTGGCGTAGCAATAAGGCTTCAAAAAATCGGAAAGTCCGCCTCCGGTGAAATTCAGACAACCATTTGATTGGTTACTACTGGTTGACCGCACACAAATTTCTCATATATGTATCTCACATGAGATACAGGGAGAGCTGCTATGAGCTCTATGCTACATGTACGTCTAGACGAGGATCTTAAGGCTCAGGGTGTCAACGGCGGAGTAAAATTCGGCCATTGTGGCGGAGCAAAAGTCGGCCAGTTTGGGGCGAGCGCCTTGGAGCGTGCGGCCCTCATATAGCAAGCCCGGTCCAAGGCGCATTGGCCGTCAGGCCAATTCTGTGAGGTTTATTTGTTAGCGGCGGCGAGGCGGGCGCGGCTTTGATTGAGGCGGTAGCTTTCGCCGTTCATCTCGAGGATGTTGACGTGGTGTGTCAGCCGGTCCAGCAGCGCGCCGGTCAGGCGTTCGGTGCCGAAGGTTTCGGTCCACTCCTCGAAGGGCAGGTTGCTTGTGATCAGGGTCGACCCTCGCTCGTAGCGCTGTGAGATCAGCTCGAACAGAAGCTCGGCGCCGGTTTTGCTCAAGGGGACGAATCCCAGCTCGTCGATGATCAGCAGTTTGACCTTGGCGAGTTTGCGCTGGAGTTGCAGGAGGCGTTTTTCGTCGCGGGCCTCCATCATCTCGTGCACGAGGGCTGCGGCGGTCACGAAGGCGACAGGCAATCCTTTCTGGCAGGCAGCCAGTCCCAGCCCGAGGGCGACATGGGTCTTGCCGGTGCCGGAGGGACCGAGCGCGATCACATTCTCCTTGCGTTCGATCCATTCGCAGCGCGCCAGCTCCAGCACCATCATCTTGTTGAGCGACGGAATCGCCTTGAAGTCGAAGCTGTCCAGGCTTTTGATGGTCGGGAACTTTGCGGCCTTGATCCGGCGTTCCACCATGCGCCGTTCCCGGTCGATCAGTTCCAGCTCGGTCAGCCGGGCCAGGTAACGCACGTGATCTACGCCTTCAGCGGCGCAGATACGGGCCTGCTTGTCATGTTCACGCAGGAACGTGGGCAGCCGAAGCGTTTTGAGATGGTGGGCCAGCAGCAGTTCGGGTGCATCCGTCATGCCCCACCTCCTGCCAGCAGGCTCATGTAGGATGCGGCGGAGGTGGTGGTGATGTTGGTTCTGGGCAGGAAGGGATAGACATCCAGATCCAGCCTCGGAGGCCTTTGCTCGACCCTGCACAAGATCAGGTGCTTGATTGCATCGAAGCTGACCGCTCCCATTCGCAAGGCATCTTTGACGGCAAGATGCAGCACGTCAATCTCGAAGCGCTCCAGAAGGCGCAGGACCTGCACATACTCGCGCTTGCCGGCCTTTCCCTGCCGGGCTTCCAGCAGTCGGCGCAGGGTTTTGAACGCTTCGGGCAACTCCCAGCCCTGCAGAGGCGCGGCCTGATCGAAGGACATGATCTTGCGTTCGATCAGCGCCAGGTAATGCAGTGGATCAAACACCATGTCGCCGGTGTCATAGGAGCGCGAATGCTCAGCGATCACCTCGGCGCCGCAGCCGATGACAACCCGGGTCACGAAGCCCTTGATCCAGACCGCACGGTGGCCGTAGGCAACCGGCACCGAATAATCATTGCCGCGATAACGCACCACCGATGTCGATGTGACCTGGCCACTTTGCAACTCACAGGCCTCAAAGGGAGTGCCGGGCAAATCCCGCATCGCCGCGAGATCGGCCTTCAGCCGTTCCCCGATGCTGACCTTGTGGCCACGCAGAACATCACCCTGGCGCTTGCGGCACTGCTCTTCCAGGTGAGCGTTGAACGCGTGCCAGTCCGGAAAGGACGGGATCGGCACCATGAAGTTGCGACGTCCGTAGCCGACCAGCCCCTCCACGGCCCCTTTGTCATTGCCCTTGCCGGGACGGCCATAGCGGTCCCGGATCACGTAATGCGACAACATCGCGCTGAACCGCTGGGTTCTTTGCCGGGAGCCATCCGGCAGAATCCGGGCTACCAGGCAGCGGTCATTGTCATAAAGAACCGACTGGGGAACCGCGCCGAAGAACGCAAAGGCATGGGCATGGCCGTCAAGCCACGCCTCGGTATTGGCCGCAGGATAGGCCCGGATGTAGCATGCATCGCTGTGCGGCAGATCGAGGGCAAAGAAGTGTGCCTTCTGCTCGACGCCGCCGATCACGACAAGCGCTTCACCAAAATCGGCCTGTGCATGACCGGGCGGATGGCTCAGCGGCACGAACATCTCCTTGCCGGTCCGCTTCCGGTCTCGAACGTAATCCTTGACGATGGTGTAGCTGCCATCAAAACCGCACTCGTCCCGCAACCGCTCGAAAATACGCTTGGCGGTGTGACGCTGCTTGCGAGGGCGGCTCCTGTCTTCAGCAAGCCATTGGTCCATCTGGCTGGTGAACGCATCCAGCTTCGGGCGCCTGATCGGCGCTGTCCGCCGATATCCCGGCGGTTCCGAATAGGCCAACATCTTCGCAACACTGTCCCGGCTGATCCCAAAATCCCGGGCAATCTGACGCCCGCTCAATCCATCCTGGAAATGAGCGTGACGCACCTTCAAATACAAGTCCACGGTGTATATCCCCAAGCCCTCCCGAAATCCGAAAGGGCAAAAGTGGACGACTTTTACGCCGCCCGCGACAACACTATGCCGTCGCTACCGTGGCCGAGTATTGCTCCGCCGTTCACATCTCAATTGGCATGTTTGAGTGCGCCATGACTTCGGAAGACCCGATCCCAACGACCAGTGATTTAAAGCCGTCCTCGTCTCGGATTTCTTGAAGCTTTTCTTTGCCTCCACCCTCATAGATCCATGTTGCGTAGGCTTCGGGCCCCATACCACCTGGGAAGCCTGAGAAGATCGCGTTAATAGGATCTTGATTGACCAAATAGCTTGGCGTTGAGTGGCCTGCTTCGACGATACCATCGCGCACACCATCGTATACCTGAAGGGCCGGAACCAAGATCCCAGCACCAAAAGGCTGCACTTCAACCTTACCATCCGTAAGCATGTCAACGTTCCCAGCGAAGCGCTCGAGGAAGTTCACATAGAAAGGCGATCCCTCAGGCACAGAAGTTGGGACGCGCCACGTTACGTCCTGTGCCGCAACGGGTGCTGCGAGAAACGTCAGCGCACCTGCGAAAGCGAGCCAATTTGGGGAATATGACATGTTTTGTCTCCTCTGTTGAGTGCTGCAGTCTTCGGCTGCGGCTTTACGAGTCGTAGTAATACAAACCCAACTCACTATGTCGACAAAAAAAATACAAACAATTCGCCGGTCCGCGGCTCGGCTGTAGAAGTGCCGTCCCTGGCAATCATCTTCTCAAATGAAGTTCAGTAACCTAGGCAGCAGCCATCGGTGATACCCATTATCCCCGATAAGTATGATGTGCCCGCCGTCTCAGGCAGCCAACTGTGAGAAACCGCGAAGCGCCTTGCGCGAGATGTAGATGTGTTCCCAGTTAGCGACGGGAGTGCCCTCCGAGCCAAGCATTGCGTATGCCATTCGTGCCTGCGACTGTCGCTTTCGTTGCGCCCCTTTACTTGTACTTAATGCTGTACATATACTGAGAGGCAAAGGAGAGTCGACATGGATGTTATGACCTACTCAGACGCGCGAGCTCAACTGAAGGGCGTTATGGATCGAGCGATTCACGACAAGCAAGAAGTTGTTGTGACGCGCAAAAAAGGTGAGTCCGTTGTGGTTGTATCCTTGGAAACCTGGAACGCCGTCAACGAGACGCTACACCTTTTGTCCACACCGAAGAACGCATCCCGATTGCGCGCCTCAATTGCGCAACTCGACGCGGGAGCTGGCGAAGAGCGTGAGCTGACCGAGTGAAGCTGGTTTTTTCCGATCAGGCATGGGAAGATTATCAATACTGGGGCAGCACCAACGACAAGGTACATGAGCGGATCAACGAGCTGATCAAGCAATGCAAGCGGACTCCCTTCAAAGGAACCGGCAAGCCGGGACCTTTGAAGGGAGATTTGACTGGCTGGTGGTCCCGGCGAATTTCTCAGGAAGACCGGATGGTCTACCGGGTTAGTGGTACTGGCGACAGCCAGAGCTTAGAGATTGCACAACTGCGATTTCATTACTAAGCAAAATCGCTATGCAGGCTTTTAACCAATAGCTCCCATTAGAAATATGCGTCAGAGAATTGATCGCCATTTAGTAGACATCAAGGTAATCTCGTTGATCATACGCAACAAAGTTGGGACGATCTAATCGTCCGTTCATTGGCGGGTTTCTGCTCGACTTTGAATTCTATAGCCCTTTGGGAAACACGTCATACTTGTCGATTTCACAGCTTTCTCCTGAACAAAAGTGAAGCTTTTCAAGCAGTACCTCAATGGCACGTTGATCAGTTTGCGATCGCTGACCAGTTGCGTGAAGGTAGTGATTTTCAATCGGCCGGGCTGTGAGATCGACAATCTGAAGGCTTGACGAGTTGCTTTTCTTGTCCATCCGTTCAAACCGAAAGTTCGGGAAATGGAGACACAGACGTTCATCGCTGGGTAGCAGCAAAACGCCCTGATTGCCCCTTGGGTCATCATCGGGGCCATGAACGGCCACGCATTTGACACTTACATCGAAACGCAACTGGCTCCCGAACTCGAACCCGGCGCTGTTGTCATCCTGGATAACCCCTCTACGGACCAAAGCCCCCGTGCCGCTGAAGCATTGCGAAGGCGAGGTTGTTGGTACTTGTTCCTGCCCACTTACAGCCCCGACCTCAATCCAATCGAGTTGGCATTCACCAAACTCAAGGCACACCTCTGACAGATCGAGACCAGCACCTTCGACGCCCTATTCGAGGCGCTCGCCGACATCTGTGGACTCTTCGACCTCGAAGAATGTTGGAACTTCAGGACAGCTGCCGGATATGTCTCGGCAATAAATGCAAAATGCTTTAAGGCAACCAACTATGGGAAACCGCGAAACGCCGTCCCACCCGCTAAAACTTGGAGAACTCAGACGTCTCTCGGACTGCGTACAAAAAGCCTTACTTTCCTCATATTCCCGAATTAAGGGAATGTCAGGGAGTAGGGATAATGAGTATATTCGAAAGGTTGAACCGGGGCGCGCTTAGAAAAGCCCTCCGAGAAGGCATGTTAGGCGCCCCTCTGGCGCTGTTTATTTTCTTTATAGGGCAGCATTTGGCCACAGTAGACGAAGCACTTGCCGTGGACACCCAAACGCGCGCTTTGCCCATGACACAGAGTATCCATGACAATAGGGGAAATGCGCCATTGCATATGGCTAATCTCCGGTGCCCCCAGTCTGATACTCACTACGACTTCGGCCCATAACCCTTTGTATCTTCATGTAAATACCGATTTTCAGGCTTCTTCTGGCGCTTTAAAATCAAAGCATCTTCTCATCTGCGTACATTTGCCTCTCAAGAATTATGTTTTTTACGAGGCGTAATGCAGCTATAGTCCGCCATTATTAAACGTTGAGTTTTTACGAGTGCCTTTCAACACCCAATCCGCGCCCTTGACGCCGGTCCAAGAGGCTATGGTAGCTGCATCATCAAAGCGGTCATGGTTATATCTTGAACAAATCGTCTGCCATCTTGACCAAGAATGCCTAGATCCACGCAATCTCGCAGCTGCGTTTCAAAGCCTCGTTGAACAGTCCCCCATTCTCCGTTTGGCAATACAATCAAATGAAGCTGCGCGCCCAACACAGCATATCGCGCTGCCTCAAGATGTGGCCATAGAAGCGTTAGACTGGACCCATGTTTCGCGGGGCGAAACAGATCAACATCTTCAAGAGCTTCTAAGAACCGATCGGGCCAAGGGCTTCCCGCTCAACACGTCCCCATGCTTCCGGCTCACTCTCATAAAAACCAGCCAAACCACCAGCATTCTAATTTGGACTTTCCCGCATGCGCTGCTCGATGGGCGTAGCTTCGCGCCTTTACTGGCTCAGGCCTTTATTAACTATGAAGCCATAGAGGCGGGAAACCAGCCACCTGTCGCGCCCGAGATTTCAGACGACATCTTTTTGCAGCATTGCATGACATTGGCGACGTTAGACCATTCTCTAGGAGAAGCTTATTTCGCTCGAACTCTCGACGGTTGGGGGGGAGATACGGGCCTTATTGCCCCCCACCAAGCACCAACGCGCAAAAAGACCCTAACGCAACATTTGAGCAAAAGCCAAACAGAAGCGTTGGTTGCTCTCGCAAAATCGGCGGAGGTGACCCTGAGCTCCGTGGCTTCGGCGGCTTGGGGTATTGTGCTTGCACGGGTCACAGGCCGCGCAGATGCCGTTTTTGGCATGACCCTTAGCGGAAGACATCTTCTTGAGAACACCACAGATGCCCTTGGGTGTTTCATTGTTACCGTCCCGTTCCGGCTGAGACTTGACCACGATCTATCGATTGGCGCGCTCTTGCGCAGCGTCCGTAAGGCCCAACTCGACTTGAGGCCTTTCGAACATACACCCCTTGCAGGCCTACGTCGCTTTACGAATGTCCCGCCAGACAAGCCACTGCTCGAATCCTCATTGATGTTTGAGACAAGCACTCTTGATGTGCGAATGAAGACCTACGGCGATGCATGGCAGCATCGCCGCGTAGACCTATACGAAGAGGACGACCTCCCCCTTACCGTCGCGGCCTACCAAAACGAGGCGCTACGGATTGAAGTGGAGTATGACAGCAATCAGGTGCCCCAAGCGCCGCGCCTGGCCCGCTACTTAAAGAACCTGCTCTGCGCGCTGACTGAAGCCGCCCCCACGACGTCGCTGGCGGACCTTTCAATGATCGATGATGATGAAAGGCAACAGCTCACCCTGCTTGCGGGCGAAACAGATACAACTGCAGCTGAGCCCTGTTGCATCACCGCCTTTGAGCAACAAGCAGCCCACACGCCCCGCCGTACGGCCCTTGAGCGGATTGGGGGTGGAAAACTAACTTATGGCGAACTGGATGCAGCATCCAATGCACTCGCCCAACGTCTTATAGATCGCAAGATCACACCTGGCGATGTCGTTGGAATTTGCGCTTCACGCAGCCCGGCCTTTGTGGTGGCCATTCTCGCTATTTGGAAAGCAGGTGCGGTCTTTGTGCCGATGGACCCAACCTATCCAACGGCTACCTTAAGCATCATGGCTCAAGACAGCGACGCCAAGATCATTCTGACCGATGCCGATGCACCGCCTTTCGATCTCGCCACGCTGGCATTGAGCTACGAACAAATACAAGAACGCCAAGCGCGCGCGCCAGATCGCAGCCATATGGGCCAAGGCCGGAACGCCTATATTCTCTTCACCTCCGGGACCACAGGACGCCCAAAGGGTGTCGTTGTATCGCAGGCATCTCTTGCTGCTCATGCCGAAGCCGTCACCAAAGTGTTCGATCTGTCTTCCGAAGATCGCGCCTTGCAGTTTGCAAGCCTCAGTTTTGACGTGGCGATCGAAGAGATCATCCCGACGCTTCTTTCTGGGGCCATTTTGGTGCTGCGCAGCCCTGAAATGTCGCAATCCGTCTCGGCATTTCTGAAAGCCTGTAAGGCACACCGCATAACTTTGCTCAACCTACCTACAGGCTTTTGGGTGGAGCTCACCCTATTTTTGGAGACCCACAACAGACCTGTACCGCCCCATCTGCGCATGGTCATCGTAGGAGGCGAGCGCGTCCCGCTATCGGTCTTGCGCAGATGGCGTGATATCGCGCCAAAGATACGTTGGATCAATGGATATGGCCCTACAGAAACCACCATCACTTGTACCGCCTATGAAGTGACTGACGATAGCCATTTGAAGCATTCTATCCCGATTGGCCGCCCGCTTGCCCATGCACGTGCCTGGGTCCTGGCCGCTGATGGTTCTCTCGCCCCCATGGGAGCCCAAGGAGAGCTTTGCATTTCCGGCCCCGCCGTCGCCGAAGGCTATGTAATTGCTGGAGATACCAAGCCTGCGGGTTTCCAAATCCGCAGAGACATTTTAACCGGCCGCAGGTACCGCACGGGAGATCGGGTGTACTGGCAAGACAGCTTTTTGAACTTTGTGGGGCGGATGGATCGGCAGATCAAAATCCGAGGCTTCCGGATTGACCCCAACCAGATTGAAAGCTTGCTAGAAGAACGGCACGACGTTGCACGCGCCTATGTCGCCATACCAGAGGACAGAAACAAAAAGCTCGTGGCCTGGTACTCCGGGGCACGCGCAACCGACCCACCTTCTTTGCAAGAACTCCAAACCTATCTCGCTGAAAAACTCCCCGCCTATATGGTGCCAGACCTTTCTTTTGTAGAGGCTTGGCCGCGCACGCCAGGGGGAAAGATCGATGTCGCAGCCCTCCCGCCTCCGCAAGAAGTGACACAAAGCGCAGCTCCACAACCCCAAGCCGCAACCCCACAGGCCCGCCAGGTGGCAAAGCTCTTTGAGACCGTTTTGGAAACGGGGCCGGTAGAGACAAGCAGCTCCTTCTTCGACCTTGGCGGCAACTCTCTTTCTCTTCTGCGGTTGAATACGCTTTTGGGAAAGACCTTTGATGCTCACATTGAGCCCAGCCTACTCTATCAAGACCCAAGCCCGGCCGGCATCGCAAAGCTCATCGAAACCAAAGCCGAGGATCGGTCTTGCGTCATCCCCCTACAGCCTAACGGCGGTCGCACACCGCTTTATGCGATACACGCACTCGGAGAGAACAATTCCTTCTTCCTCCCCCTGGCCGGCGCACTGAACCCCAATCAACCTTTATTCGGCATCACAATCGGGATACGCAAAGAAGGGCTACCATCAACCGTTGAGGCCTTGGCGGCATTCTATGTAGAGCAGATCAAACACCACCGACCCGAAGGGCCGATTGCGCTTGTAGCGGTCTCGGTCAGCAGCTTCATTACATTTGAAGTAGCCCAGCAACTCCTCGCAGCAGGCCGTGATGTACGGGCACTGATCTTTCTCGATGCCAGTGGACCGGATGGGCGCGACCGAAAAGGACGCTTTGGGCACAGGTGGGTACATTTTAAAAACCTCCTCAAACAGGGCAAACCCTATCTCGACAAGCTCAAGCAAGAGCGGCGCGGTGAAAGGCTCCATGCTGAAGAAATGGCCCGGCTAAAAGAAGCCGGCACGGATATAGCCCCCGCCTCCGATGAAGAGCGCTCCGTTGCCCAGTTTGTTGCTTTGAGCGAGCTGGCCATTTCGAACTATGTACCTGCCCCCTACCCGCGCAAGATTACAATCTTCAAAGCGGATGATCCCTTTGATGCCCAAGCCGTCTTCGCAAATGGGCTAGGTTGGAAAAGCGTTGCAGCAGCCGGTTTTGACATGATCCAAGTGAAGGGCGGGCATATCACAATGCTGTACCCCCCTCATGTTGAAGAATTGGCGCAGCATATCACGAAAGTGCTTTGCGCCCCGCGGTAGCGTGCGAGCAACCGGTCGCCGCCAAATGCCGCGGCGCCCGCAAGGCTTTCGCCTCGTGCCTCCAGTGACAAAAAAACGGGATGAAAGCTCACCTAAAGAGGTGGGAAGAACTGCTCAATGCCAAGGGCCTGTTGCAGCGACCAAAGAGCGCCTAAAAGGCAGAGAAGGTTGGGCCACGGCCCGCGCTATCTTTTGCCAAAAAGACAGTTTGTGAATACGGGTATATGATGCAGATAGAAGAAACGCGCCTACCTGAAGTATTGATCCTCACCCCAGCCCGCCACGGTGACGCACGTGGCTTTTTTAGCGAAAGCTGGAATGCTCAAACCTTGGCCGCCGCCGGGATCCATCATCATTTTGTGCAAGACAACCACTCTCTATCGAAAGCAGCCAACACCTTGCGTGGCCTGCATTTCCAAACCCCTCCACATGCCCAGACAAAGCTGGTGCGCTGTGGACGAGGCGCGCTCTACGATGTGGCCGTAGATATCCGACATGGCTCGCCAAATTTTGGAAAGTGGGTCGGCGTTGAACTCAGTTTCGAGAACGGCCACCAGCTGTTGATCCCGGCGGGCTTCATGCATGGGTTCATCACCCGCGAGCCGATGACAGAAGTCATCTACAAATGCACCGACACCTATGCTCCGAAGTGCGATGCGGCCGTCCGATGGAACGATCCCGCGCTCAACATTGACTGGGGGCTTGAAGGGAAGGCCCCAATCCTATCCGATAAAGACGCAAAAGCGCCTCTCCTGTCAGAGCACGCCGCGCATTTCACATGGGAGAGTACCGCATGAAATTGCTGGTCACCGGCGGGGCCGGATTCATCGGGTCTGCTGTGGTGCGCCTTGCGTTGAAAAGAGGACATGCAGTGGTGAACGTGGATGCGCTGACCTATGCCGCTTGTCTCGACAACCTCAATGATGTTGCGGATATGCCTGACTACACTTTCGAACAGGCCGACATCCGCGATGGCAACGCTTTGGCTCAAATTTTTGCCGATCACCGGCCCGATGCGGTGCTGCATCTTGCGGCCGAAAGCCATGTTGATCGCTCCATCGATGGGCCTGGCGCCTTCATCGATACAAATGTAACTGGCACATTTTCTCTGCTGCAAGCGGCGCGGGCCTATTGGGAAGAGCACGGCCGCCAAACTGGCTTCCGGTTTCATCATGTCTCTACGGACGAAGTATACGGAAGCCTCGGCCCCGCAGGGCACTTTACCGAAGACACACCCTATGCCCCAAATAGCCCTTACTCCGCTTCAAAGGCCGCCTCCGACCATCTCGTACGCGCTTGGGGCGAAACTTACGGCTTGCCGGTTCTGATAACCAATTGCTCCAACAACTATGGCCATCATCACTTCCCCGAAAAGCTGATCCCCGTGGTGATCCTCAACGCTTTGGCGAGCAAGCCGATCCCGATATATGGAAAAGGCGACAATGTGCGCGACTGGCTCTACGTCGATGATCACGCCGACGCTCTGCTGACAGTTCTTACAAAAGGCACCCTCGGGCGAACCTATAATATCGGCGGCAACGCCGAAGCCCGTAACATTGATTTGGTACGGCAAATTTGCACGCTGTTGGACGAACTGCAGCCGGCGGACCACCCCTATTCCGATCTTATCACCTTTGTCGAGGATCGCCCTGGTCATGATGCACGCTATGCAATCGATGCCAGCCGCATCCGCGAAGAACTCGGCTGGCAGCCCTCAATGACGCTAGAAGAGGGATTGCGCCACACAGTGCAGTGGTACCTCAACAACCCCGGATGGTGGCAGGCGCTACAAAAGCGTGAGGGGGTCGGCAATCGGCTTGGCCAAGCATGAGCCTGCTGGTCTTCGGCGCCACCGGCCAACTCGCCGTAGCGCTACGCGCAAGCGCGCCTGATGCGCTATTTCTCAATCGGGACGCTGCCGATCTGACGGATCCCGATACATGTGCTGCAGCCATACACGCCGCAGAGCCCTCAGCGGTGATTAACGCTGCAGCCTACACGGCTGTTGATCGCGCTGAGGAAGAAGAAGCCCTGGCCACTGTAATAAACGCAGCAGCCCCCGGAGCTATGGCGCGCGCCTGCGCTGAAGCCTCTATCCCGTTCTTGCATGTTTCGACGGATTACGTGTTTGACGGTCGCGGACAACGCCCTTGGCGCCCCGAAGACCCGACCTCTCCCCTAAACGCCTATGGGCGCAGTAAGGCTGCGGGAGAAGCCGCGGTCCGTGCAGCAGGAGGGCCGCATGCAATCTTGCGCACCTCTTGGGTGTTCTCTGCCACGGGCCGGAATTTTGTGACTGCCATGCTTGAGCTTGCCCAAAAGCGCGATCGATTAAATGTGGTCGATGACCAAATCGGTGGGCCGACCTCGGCGCGCGCTATTGGTGAAGCTTTACTCAAAATGGCTGAAGCGATGGTCGCAGGCCAAAGCGGAGGTACCTATCACTTTGCCGGAGCGCCCTTCGTAAGTTGGAAAGGCGTCGCGTGCGGAACATTTGCATGCTCAGGGCAAAAAGTGACAGTCTCCGGTATTCCCACCTCCGAGTACCCAACGGCAGCGCAAAGGCCTTTAAACTCTCGGCTCGATTGCACCTCTTTAGAAGCAGACTTTGGTATTCGGCGGCCGGATTGGCAGGCTGAGCTGGCTGAGGTCGTAGAGAAAATGATCTAAACCAGCCGATGCCCAAACCATCGTCACAAACGAGCTAGGCTTGGAAAAGCATCGCGGCAGCCGGTTTCAACATGATCCAAATGAGGGGCGTGCATATCACAAAATTTCTCTGCACTCCGCGCCTTCGAGGCAAACCGAACAGCTTGAATTAATATGCGCCGCTTAGTACTTGTGGTTCGGGCGAAATATAAGGCATCACATGCACCAATCTATAGATTCCGATAGCGCGTTCTTTTTACTGCTTGATATTGCACGCATGTTACGAGCAGAATTTGAGCATGGAGTACGTGATGCTGCGCTCGGCATCACGCCGAGTGAAGCACGAACATTAGCAAATATTGCGCGCTTTGGCCCCATAAATCAAAATGATCTAGCTGATCTAAGCGGCTTTGGAGCGATGAGCGCCGCGCGAGTTTTAAAAAGCCTTGAGGCGGCAGGATTGGTATCCCGAAGCCCCGATCTATATGACCGCCGCGCCAAGATGGTCCAGGTAACAGATAAGGCAGAACCGCTACTCGCTGCGCTAAAAAACATTGGAGACGAAGTTGAAACGATCACACGCGGGAACATGTCCGCGCAAAACTGGGAATTTTTGCAGATCAGCTTGGAAACGGCACGCGACAATAACTTAAGGGCATACCGTAATCGGCGTGCAGCAGAGAAAAATTTAGGCTAGGCACAGGACTTCGGTAACGGGGACATGTCTGTCAATGATAAAAAGACAGCCGAACATTGACGGCGGCGGCAGTTTCCGTCGTCGTACTGTTATGACAAGGTTGGGAGCAGACCCTCGAAGCGCTTCGTATTTTCAACCCTTCAATACAAGATCTTCCCCGGGTTCATGCTTCGGTCCGTGGTCAGCGCGATGGCTGCCAACATGATGCTGATCCAGTGTGGTGCCCGAAGTGCCCATCTCATAAGCGTGCTCGAAGGTCCATTCGGCGACAGTCCTGACCACGGCATCTTCGGAACCACGTCCCGGTGGGGACCTCGAAGGGCCGCAGTCAAGCAGCCTTCAATGGTTCGCTTCCAAGCGTTCTAATGCTGTCTAAATGCCTCCAACGATTGGTGGGTTTGCGTGATTGAACTCGGTGCCGTCCCGCCACATGCGATGAAGAACAACACCAATGCGCCTTGCCAGCGCGACCATTGCCCTCTTACTTCCCCGACGCTTGGCCACGCGCGCAGCCCATGTTCTGAGCCATGAGGGCCGGCCGCGATGTAACATGACTGTCGCGGCTTGACACAACGCACGGCGCAAATTTACATCTCCCGCCTTGGTAATACCACCAATGACATCGCGCTCGCCCGATTGGTGCCGCGATGGCGTTAGGCCCACCCAGGGTCCAACACGTTTGGAAGATTTGAAGCGGGCGGGATCATCAACTGCGGATTTGAAGGTCAGAGCGACGACCGCTCCAATGCCCGGCATTGTCATCAGCAAGCGGCAGACTGGGTCGTCCTTCGCAAGCCCGCGAACCTCCCGTTCCAGATTGGCCAGGTTACTGCGCAATGCAGCACGGGATTTGAGCATGGGCACCGTTGCTGCCTCCAACATGGCATTGCCCTCCACAAGTTCGCGCACTCGCATGTCATAACGCCCACGTGAGATCGCGCCTACCTTAAGCCCGAAATTCCGCAACAGCCCGCGCAGTGACATCTCCAGAGCGATCATACCTTGCTGGATTGCTTTACGGGCACCCAGAAGCGCGCGAACCTCTTGTGCTGACACGGATTTGCAATGCACCGGCCTGAACCAGCCGATATGAAGCAAGCGGGCAATCCCTTCGGCATCCCGCCGATCCGTTTTGATCGGCATCGCTTTCAACGCGCCCTTCACTTGCCGGGTCTCCATCAGCACGACATCGAGGGTGGTGTCTCGAATCTGGTGGAAATTCTCCGGCGGCGTTCTCCGAGCATGGGGATTTGGGCCTGATCAAGCCGCGAGGTCAAGGCTGATTGGAGCGATGGGCTGAGCCAAGGTTTCCCAACCGTCCACTTTCCGCATCTGGATCTGGCCCGATGCCATCAGCGCCCAAAGGAGCATCGGCACGGTTTCGGCGCAG
Organism: Sulfitobacter sp. OXR-159; assembly: GCF_034377145.1. Lineage (NCBI taxonomy): Bacteria > Pseudomonadati > Pseudomonadota > Alphaproteobacteria > Rhodobacterales > Roseobacteraceae > Sulfitobacter > Sulfitobacter sp. OXR-159. Next base: position 1,914 of record NZ_CP139709.1, on the reverse strand, counting down.
GGCAGCACGGTCTGGGTCTTGATGCGGCGGCGGAACTCCTCGTTCAGGCGCTCAATGGCGTTTGTCGTCCGGGCCGATTTCCACTGCGATGGGTCCAGCCGCGTGAAGGTGAATAGCCGGTCACCGGCCTCTTCCAGGCTGTCCGCCACCGCGCGGCACTTCAGCCGCCATTTGCGCAGGAACGCCTTACGACGTTTGTCGATTTCGCCCGCATCGTCAGCATAGATCATGTCGCGGTAATCCTCGGTCAACTCGTCCTGCATGCGTTTCGGGGCGTGGCCGAGAAGATTGCGGTGCTTGTGAACGGTGCAGCGCTGGATCGGCAGGTCCTCGCCCCAGAGCGCGACGAGGGCGGCCTCAAGCCCTGGCGCGCCGTCGACAATGACAAATTCCGGTCGCTTCAGGCCACGCGCATCGAGATCGCCGAGAAACTCGGCCCAGGCAGCCTTGCTTTCACCGCCCATATTCATGATCGAAAGCAGCACCTTCTGCCCGTCCCGGCGTATGCCAATGGCCGCCAGCACCGAGATGTTCGTGGCGCGTCTGCCGATGCGTGTCTTGATCACCGTGCCGTCGAGGATCAGCCGGACGATGTCCTCATTGGCCAGATCGCGCGCGACCCAGGCGTCCCAGTCGACCTTCACCTTGCGCCAGGCCCGGCTGACCACGTCCTTGCTTACCGCGCCCTGAAACAGTCCATACAGTGCCCGCTTCACCCGTCGTGTGTTGGTGCCGGCCAGATAGACCGAAGCGATGAGGGCTTCAGCCTTCTTGGTCAGCCGCTGGTAGCGCGGCAGCGCCTTCGAGCGCCATTCCGTGGTCTTGCCAGCCTCATCGACGGCGCGGGCGCGCGGCACACTTATCGTCTCGGTCCCAAATGTGCCGATCAGCTGACGCTCCCGGTGGCCGTGCCGGTAGCCCGTGAGTTTGCCGGGGCGGCGATCATAACGGCAGCGCCCCAGAAACGCCTCCAGCTCCTCTTCGAAAACCGCCTCGATCGTAGCGCGGATATTCTCCCGCAAGCGATCCTCGATCGGATCATGGCCCGCTTCATTGGACAGTAGCGAAAGCGCGGCAGTGTCGGTATCGTTCTTCATGGCGTGATCTCCCTGGCGGTTGCTGCCGCCGGTTGGGTGGGTTCAAGTCACCCGGAGATTACGCCACCTTCGAATTTCCACCACCTTCGCGACACGACCACATCGAGGCCAGACTCAGTCAATCCACGATGCAGCCATTGCGACAACGGTCCAGCTTCCAATCCTATGATTGCAACCGTTCCAGGCAGCGTGCCTGCAAACGCTGAGAGGGCTTCTGGTTCGCTGGCAACCTCTGTTTCTTTCACAATTTTACCATGTTCATTGACCACGCAAACCGCAGTCTTTGCGAGCGATACATCAAGTCCAATAAACAACTTCATCCCATATTCCTCCTTTAGGATCTAATACGGGAACGGCGGCAGCTTGCCTTTGAGAATGCAAGACATAACGGCCAGTGCGCGACGCAGGCCCCGTTACAGCATCTCATAGCCAGTAGATGACAGTGGCGGCGAGAGCGATGGCTGAGAGGAAGACCTTTGGGCATCGGTCGTAGCGAGTGGCAACGCGCCGCCAATCCTTGAGTCTGCCGAACATGATCTCGATCCGATTGCGGCGTTTGTATCTGCGCTTGTCATACTTCACCGTCGCCTTCCGCTGTTTTCGTCCGGGGATGCAGGCGTGTATCCCCTTATCTTTTAATGCTTCTCTGAACCAGTCGGCGTCGTAGCCGCGATCGCCGAGCAGCCAATCGACATCCGGAAGACTATCGCAAAGCGCTCGCGCACCTATGTAGTCGCTCACCTGTCCTCCCGTTACGAACAGGTTGAGTGGGCGTCCCCGGCTATCGCAGATTGCATGAAGTTTGGTGTTCATGCCG